>CAKQEE010000029.1 GCA_934230055.1 uncultured Clostridia bacterium | reverse complement strand
TCTTTTTTACCTCGTTAAGCACCGCTTTAAGTCTTTCTTCAAACTCGCCGCGGAATTTCGCGCCGGCGATAAGCGCGCCCATATCGAGCGCGAATATCGTTTTGTTTTTAAGCCCTTCGGGAACGTCGCCGCGCACTATTCTTTGCGCAAGCCCTTCCGCGATAGCCGTTTTACCTACGCCCGGTTCGCCTATAAGCACGGGGTTGTTTTTCGTTTTTCTCGAAAGTATTCTGATTACGTTTCTTATCTCGTTATCTCTGCCGATAACGGGGTCGAGCTTTTGCTGTTTTGCGCGTTCCACAAGGTCGAAACCGTACTTATTAAGCGCGTCGTAGCCGTTTTCAGGCTCGTCGGAAGTAACCCTGTTCGTTTTAACCTTATTAAGCTCGGCGTTAAAGCCCGCCTTGGTAATGCCGTGCGCGCGGAAAATTTCTTTTATTCCATCGTCCGCGTAGTCGAATATGCAGGACATTATATGTTCTACCGAAACGTATTCGTCTTTCTGGCTGTCCGCAAGTTTTTCGGCAGCGGTAAGGATTTTATCGGTGAGAGGGGAAATATAAACCTTGTCCGGCTCTCTGCCCGCGCCGGAAACCGCAGGGATTTTCCTTATTAAAGTGTCTATTTCGGACAAAAGTTCGTCCGGAGATTTGCCCATCTTTTTTACGAGCTGACCTATAAGACCGTTTTCCTGATCTATAAGCGCGTATAAAAGATGCTCGGGCATAATCTGAATGTTGCCGTTTTCTATGGCTATGTTTTGCGCGGCGGTTATCGCCTCCGCGGCTTTTTTCGTAAGTTTGTTGGCGTTCATAAATTTTTACCTCCTTGATATTTTTCGGCGTTTTGCGTTTGCGGCGGTTAAATAATGTTCATTCCACCGTTCAGCGCGGCAAGATAATCATTTTCGAGCTCTCTTAAATCGGAATATCCGTTTGCAAGATATTTTTTAAGAAGCCTGTCGAAAACCTTTACGTAATTGCTTATCGCAACGGACAAATCCTCGTTCTCGTACCGCTTGTTTTCGGGGAAGGAAAGACTTCTCGTCCACTTGTATTCGTCAAGCGTGTAGCGAATTTTTCCGCCCGAAAAGAAGGAAGATACGTAAATCTCTTCCAGCCTCTCCCAGTAACGGAAAAACTCGGTAAGCTTAGTTAAAAGCTCCGGAGACTGCGTGCGGAAATTAACTTTCAGCTCGCCGAAAGCCCCGCCTTCCGTGCGATAAAGCTCCACTTCGTAGCGGAGAGTGGGGCGGTACTTATAAGAAAGCGCGCTTTTTATCGAAAGGGTGTTGTCGTGGCTTTCGCGGTATACGGGGAAGCTCGCGTCGCCGCCGAAAAGGCTTTCTATCTTCTCGAATATATCGGAAATTCTCTTTTCGGGCGTCGTGACCGAAACGTAATCAGCCAGAATCTGGTTTACGAGATTAGATCTGTTGGTGCCTTCCTTTTCCGCAAGGCGGTCTATTTCTTCCACCACCTTTTCGGAAAGCATCAGCGAATACATATTCTTTTTCATTTAGTCCTCCTCATAAACATTTTCATCATTTTTTATATAAATTATACCACAAAAATTTTGGTTGTCAACTGTTTGATAAAACTTTTTGATAAATTTATATAAATTTTTATGCAAAAGTTTGTATATCATCTGTGTTGACAATGAATTTTAAAAATGATATACTAAAAGACGCGGGCGATACGGCGGGCGACGGAATAGCCGCGCGAACGCGCGAAGAACGATTCGGCATACTATGAGTGTATGCTTAACGTTGCTAAAATTAATTTATCCGCGATAAAGGAAAACGCGAAGGAAATAAAAGCGATTTTGCCGCGTAAAACAGCGTTTTGCGCCGTTATAAAGGCGGAAGCTTACGGACACGGCGCGGTAAGAACGGCGGAGGCTTTGCACGGCGTTGCGGATTGCTTTGCGGTGGCTCTCGCGGAGGAGGGCGCAAGGCTTCGCGCCGCGGGCGTTACGGAAGATATTCTCGTATTCAATCCCGTATCGTTTGCGGATTACCTTCTTGCGGGCAAGTGTTCGCTTACCGTTTGCGTCTCTTCCGCGGAAGATATTATAAAGGCGGAACGCGCGGGCAGGGAACTTCATAAAACGATAAAAACCCACCTTAAAATCAATACGGGAATGAACCGCGGCGGAATAAGCGCAGAACAAGCGGGAGATATTCTTTCGCTTTACGCGCGTTGCGAACGGGCGAAACCGTTCGGCGTGTATTCGCATTACGGCGCGCCGGAAAACGATGAGTTGTTTTACGCGGCTACTAAAGAATTCCGAAAAGCCGCGCGCGCGGTGAAAAGTTTTAATAAAAACGCGGCGGCGCACCTATCCGCAAGCGGCGGGTTTCTTCGCGGCGCGTATTTCGATATGGTGCGGATAGGAATACTTCTTTACGGGTATAAACCTTATAAAACGGAAAAAATATCCGTTCGTCCCGCGATGAAAGTTTTTGCACCCGTGTTGTGCGGGCAAAAGCTTAAAGCGGGAGAAAGGCTTTTATACGGCGAAAAAGGGCTTAAAAAAGAAGCGAATGCGCTGATAGCGAGATACGGCTATGCGGACGGGTTGCCGCGGGAGTCGCGCGCGGGAGATATTGCGGCAAGATGTATGGACGTTTCCGCGTTGGAAGTTTCCGCCGAAGAAATCAACGGGCGGCGGTTTAAAAAAGCGGGCGGGTACGTTTGCGTTATGGATAACGCCGACAGACTTGCCGAAAAATACGGCACGATAAGCTACGAAATTCTGACCAAATGTGCGGCGAGAGCCGAAAAAATTTATACATACGAGAGTACGAAATGATTAAATACTACTTAAAAAACGCGGTTCTTCCGTTCGTTTATCTCTTTTTTATGGCGATAACGGCGTTCGGCATACTTGCCATTCAGAACGACAGCCTCGTTTGGCTGAAATACGTTTTGCTTGCGTTAAATCTCGGGCTGTACCTTTTTATAGTCGCGGCTTACTCCTGTAAGCTTGGGCAAGACGCCCTTAAAACGCGAAACGCCAACGACCTTGAAAGAAGGCATATGGTTTTAACGGGTGAATTAAGACCTTTAAAGGAAAACGAAGAGTACAAGCTCCATAAAGGGTTTATTATAGGTTTAACCTCTTGTGTACCTTTGATTGTTTTAATGATAATTCACACGATAATGATATTGTGCGGCGGCGGAAACGGCTTCGGCGTGGCGGCTTCTATTGTATACCTTGCGTTTTACGCGTTTTTCCGCGTAGGCGGGGCGGAGGCTCCCTCTCCCGCAACCTTCTATTTCTCGCTGATAGCCCTTCCCGTAATAGTGGCTACCTGCGGAATAGCCTATTACCTCGGTGCGAAAAAGATTCAGCATCAATACGACAAGATAGCGGAAAATCAAAAGAGAATTTACGGAGAATAACGTTGAGAATAGTCGGCGGAGAGTATAGAAGCAGAAAGCTTGCGGAGTTTAAGGGCGAGGCTATTCGTCCCACGGCGGACAGCGTTCGGGAAAGCCTTTTCAATATATTAAGAAATCGCGTGGAAGGGTGCAATTTTTTAGACGCCTTTTGCGGTACGGGCGCGGTGGGGCTGGAAGCTCTTTCCCGCGGGGCGGCGAGCGTTACTTTCAACGATTTTTCGCGCGAGAGCTTGTCCGTTCTTAAAAAGAATCTGGAAATACTTAAAGTTTCCGAAAGAGTAATCGTAAAAAATTCGGAAGCTTCCGCGCTTTTGGCGGGCTATGCGAAAGAGAGCGAAGAAAGAAAATTCGATATAATATATCTGGACCCGCCTTATCTTGCGGGTGCGGAAAACGCTTTTCCGTTCGTGGCGGGCGCGCTTAAAAAAAGCGGCGTAGCGGTTTACGAAAACGAAAAACCGTTCGAGGGGAAAGCGGAAGGGCTTATCGTAACGGACGAGAGAAAATACGGCAGAGTATATCTCACCTTTTTTGAAAAATTATGAGCAACTCGGAAAAAAACAGAAACAGCAAGAACAATCACGGCAAAAACAACCCGAATAAAGGGAATGCGGCGGGCAAAAATTCCCCTCACGCAAAAAAGCAGAACGCTCCCGCTTCTTCCGAAAGAAAGAACGCGGAAAGAAGGGGCGCGGATAATAAGAGCGCGGAACGGAAATTCGCCGCGCCGCAGGGCAAAAGGAACGCGGTGTTTGCGGGAACTTTCGACCCGTTTACCATAGGACACGCGGACATCGTGAGAAAGTGCCTTAACGCGTATGGCAGGCTTATTCTGGTCGTGGGGGAAAACCCCGATAAAAAGCCGCTTTTCCCGCTCGAAGTAAGGGTGCGGGCTTTAAAAAGCGCGTACGGCGCGGAGGGAAGAATAACTATATCTTCTTTTGCGGACAATAAAAACTATCACGAATTCTTAAAGCTTAACGGCGTAACCGATTACGTGCGCGGGATAAGGAACGACGAAGATTTAAGATTCGAGCGCGCCGCGGAAGAGAAAAACCGCGTTGCATACCCCGAAATAAGAACGGCTTACGTAGTGGCGAAAGAGGAATTTAAGGAAACAAGTTCCACCCGTGTGCGCGAGGCGATTAAAAAGGGCGAAGATTTTTCTGCCTACGTACCTGCGGGGGCTTATAAAATTTACGAAGATTACTTAAAAGCAAACCCCGTAGACGATTAGCGCGAAAAGACAATTCAAAGCCGCCGCCGCGAACCTTGAAAGGACGAACGGCGCGGCTTTTATTTTTGCCTTTTTAAGGTATGCGAGCGACTGCGCCATGGCGGAAACCCCTCCGAAGCCGCATATCGCCGCCGCCGCGACGAAAGATTGTTTACACGCGCCGAGCGAGGAAAGCTTTGCTACGCCGCTCGTACATTCGAGCGCGCCGAAAACTATTCCCTCCGAAAGCTCGCGGCTACCCGTAATTTCCTTTACGGCGGAAAGCGCGGGCGATAAAAGCCCGTATAATTCGAGAACGGAAGAGATTACGGAAAAGAGCGTTATCAGTCCGCCGACAACGAGGACGGAAACGACGGAATTGTATGCGCATTCGTACAAAAAATTTCCTGCGCCGCCGCGTTTTTCCTGTTTTTCGAGCGGTTTTTCGTTGAAACCGCGCGGATTTTCCGCTCTCTCTTTGCCGAGGCAAGCTTTTTTCGGCGGGCGCTTATAAAAAGAAAACATAACGCCTGTGCATATATCGGATAGGATATGACAGCAAAAAAGGGCGAACGAAAATCTTACCGAGCCGAACGCGGAGCCTATCCCCGAAATAATAAACGAGGGAGAAAGGACGGAGCAAAGCACGGAAGCGCGCACCCCTTCATCTTCCGTGATAAAACCGTTTTCTTTAAGGTCGGAAACGGTTTTCGCCCCGACGGGGCAACCCGAAATCACGCTGATAAAAAACGCGTAAGAAACGATGCCGCTCACGGCGAAAACCTTCTTAAAAAGCGGCGAAAACAGTTTTGAAAGGCTTTCTGGCGTTTTAAGTTTTGCAAGCGCGGCGGAAATAAAAAAATACGGCAAAAGCGAGGGGAGAACCATCTCCGCCCACAGCTTTATTCCTTTTAAGGTAAATTCCGCGCATCTGCCGCTTGCGACAAGCAAAACGGCGAACGCGGAAAGAGAGATAAATAGAAGCGCGTCGAAAAGCCCTTCTTTCAAGCTACCGAAAGAGGCGGTTTCTATGCGGAAGTTTTTTTTGCGGCGGGCGGCGGCTTGATTTGCGGCGGGTTCTTGTCTTGCGGCGGCTTGGCAGGCGCGGTTTTTTTGGGGAACCTTCCCGAAGCGTTTTTTCGTTACGATAATTTCGGACATATTATATTGTATTAAGACTTGAAAAAAAATATCGGATATGATAAAATATATCCCGAGTTGAATTTCGGCAAACCGAGAGGGCGTAGAAAAATACCTTTTCGAGAGCGTGGAAAAAACGGAGAAGAACCTTAAAGAATATGGATTTATTCGATATAGTCGCCGAAAAGAGCGGCGCGAAAAACAACGTTCCGCTTGCGGAAAGAATGAGGGCGAGAACCCTTTCCGAATTTCTGGGGCAGGAGCATATAGTTTCCGAAACGGGGCTTTTGCGCCGCGCGATAAAATCGGACAGGCTGGGGAGTTGTATTTTTTGGGGACCGCCCGGGTGCGGAAAAACCACGCTTGCGAACGTGGTGGCGAACAGCACCGCGGGGAACTTCGTAAAATTAAACGCCGTATCCTCGGGTGTGGCGGACGTGAAGCGCGTTGTGGACGAAGCTGTGTCGAACGCGAAGCTGTACGGCAAAAAGACCTATCTTTTGTTGGACGAATGTCACCGATTCAGCAAAACGCAAAGCGACAGTCTGCTTCCTTCGATAGAGCGCGGGGATATAATTTTTATAGGCTCCACCACGGAAAACCCTTATGCAAATATGACGCCCGCAATCGTATCGAGATGCAGGGTGTTCGAGCTTAAAAGGCTTTCGGAAGAAAATATTCTCACCGCGCTTAAAAAAGCCGCGGCGGATAAAGAAAGGGGACTCGGTAACTACGACCTTAGCGTGGAAGAAGCGGCTTACGCGCACATCGCGCGGGTTGCGGCGGGCGACCTTCGGGTAGCGTACAACGCCTTGGAGCTTGCCGTGCTTACCACACAGCCCGATAAAGATGGCAAAATTCGCGTTACCCTTAAAGACGCGGAAGAATCCATTCAGCAAAAGGCGATGTCATACGACGAGCAGGCTTATTACGATATGCTTTCCGCATTTTGCAAAAGTTTAAGGGGAAGCGACGCGAACGCCGCCCTTTATTATATGCAAAGGCTCGTTCAGGGAGGGTGCGATCCGCGGCTCATCGCGCGGAGGGTGATAGCACATTCCGCGGAGGACGTGGGTATGGCGGACCCTATGGCGATGGTGGTTGCGACGAACGCCCTCGTCGCGTTTGAAAAGATAGGCTTTCCGGAAGGAATTTTGCCGCTGTCGGAAGCGATAATTTACGTTTGCGAAGCGGAAAAATCCAATTCGGTGGTAATCGCCATGGACGAAGCGGCAAAGGACGCGAGAGAGATTAAAGACGACAACGTGCCGCCGTGGGTTAAAAACGCGGTGTACGGTTCGGAAGAGGACAAAAAGCAAGCCGCGAAGTATAAATATCCGCACTCTTACGGCGGATACGTAGAGCAACAATATCTTCCCGATTCGCTTAAAGACAGGGTGTATTACGTGCCGCAAAACAACGGTTACGAAAACGTCGTTAAAGAAATTCGCAAAAGAAAGGGCAAAAAGAGATAAAATCTCGCTGTAAAATAAAAAAGCCGCGCGCGGCTTGTAATATAAAGGAAATATAAAAGGTAAAGGTACATTATGGACTATTCGGCAAAACTGTCGGCGGAATTCAAAATCCGTCCCGACCGGTCGGCAAACATCATCACGCTTATAGACGACGGAAACACAATACCGTTCATCGCAAGATACAGAAAGGAAATGACGGGTTCTTGCGACGATCAGGTTTTGCGCGAGTTTGCGGACAGGCTTAAATATTTAAGAAATCTCGACAAAAGAAAGGAAGAGATAACCGCTTCGATAACGGAGCAGGGCAAAATGACGGAAGAAATAGCCGTCGCGCTGGAAAAAGCGGAAACGATGACGGAAGCGGAAGACGTTTACCGTCCGTATAAGCAAAAAAGAAAAACGCGCGCTTCGGTCGCCGCGGAAAAGGGACTTACCCCGCTTGCGGAATATATTCTCGCGCAGGATAAAAACGCGGACGAGCCGGAAAAGGAAGCGGAAAAATACGTCAACCCCGAAAAGGGCGTTAATAGCGTGGCGGAAGCTATTGCGGGGGCTTCGGACATAATCGCGGAGCGCGTTTCGGACGACGCGGAGCTTCGCAAAACGCTTCGTAAAAAAACGGCGGAAACGGGCGAGCTTTTCTGCAAGCTTCTGGAAAACGAAAACGCCAAGACTTACGATATGTATAAGGATTACGAAGAGCGCATAGAAAAAATGCCTTCTCACAGAATCCTTGCGGTAAACCGCGGCGAAAAGGAAGAGTGTCTTAAAGTTTCCGTAACGGTAGACGAAGAAGCTTTTATCGCCGCGATACAAAAAATTTACGTTAAAGGCGAGGGAAACAACGCCAAAATCGTGGCAGCCGCCGCCGAGGACGCTTATAAGAGGCTTATATTCCCCTCGATAGAAAGGGAAATAAGAAGCGATCTTACCGAAAAGGCAGGCGAGCAGGCGATAAAAATGTTCGAGGTAAACCTTCGCCCGCTGCTGCTTCAACCGCCGCTTAAAGGCAAGGTGGTTTTAGGTCTCGATCCCGCTTACAGAACGGGCTGCAAAATAGCGGTTATAAGCCCCGAGGGCAACGTTCTCGATACCGCGGTTATTTTCCCCACGCCGCCGCAGAATAAGATAGAAGAAGCGGAAGCGAAAATTCTCGCGCTCGTCAAAAAGCATAAGGTAGACGTTATCTCCATAGGTAACGGCACCGCGAGCAAAGAATCGGAAATTTTCGTGGCAAACCTGATTAAAAAGTGCGACCGCCCCGTATCGTACGCGGTGGTGAACGAAGCGGGTGCTTCCGTTTACAGCGCGAGCAAGCTCGGTGCGGAAGAGTTCCCCGATTTCGAGCCGGCGCAAAGAAGCGCGGTTTCCATTGCGAGAAGATTGCAAGATCCGCTTGCGGAGCTTATTAAGATAGACGTTAAGTCCATAGGCGTGGGGCAGTATCAGCACGATATGCCCGAAGCGCGTCTGGAAGAGGTTTTGGGCGGAGTCGTAGAAAACTGCGTAAACAGCGTAGGCGTGGACTTAAACACCGCTTCCGCAAGCCTTTTGTCTTACGTGGCGGGGCTTAACGGCGGCACGGCGAAAAGCATTATAGAATACAGAAAAACGGCGAAGTTTGAAAGAAGAGAGGATTTGTTAAAGGTTAAAAAACTCGGCGCGAAGGCTTTTGAACAGTGCGCCGGATTTTTGCGTATCCCCGGCGGCTTCGTTCTGGATAACACCGCCGTTCACCCCGAAGATTACGAAGCGACGAACAAACTTTTGGCTCTTACGGGCTATACTCTGGCAGACGTGGAAAAGGGCGGCATAGGAGATATTAAGGCGCGGCTCGATAAAATCGGATACGCGAACGCCGCGAAAGAGTGCGGCATAGGCGAGCCTACCCTTCGCGATATAGTAGACGAATTGTTAAAACCGGGCAGAGATATAAGAGATTCGCTCCCCGCGCCGGTTCTCCGCAGCGACCTTATGGATTTATCCGACCTTAAAGAGGGTATGGAGCTTATAGGCACGGTAAGGAACGTTATAGACTTCGGCGTGTTCGTGGATATAGGCGTGCATCAGGACGGCTTGGTGCATATTTCGCAGATTTCCGATAACTTTATAAAACACCCCTCGGACGTTCTTAAAGTGGGCGACGTGGTTAAGGTTAAGGTTCTCGGCGTGGATACCGTTAAAAAGAAAATTTCTTTAACGCTTAAAACCACCGAGCTTCCGCACGGAATAAACGCGGGCAATCAAAAAACGGACAGAGAAAGAAAAGAGGGCAGGAAAAGCGCGGAAGCGAGGAGAGAACGCGCGGCAGAGCCGAAGAGCAACGAAGAGCTTTTAGCCGCTCTTTATAAGAAATTCGGCAGATAACGGAGCGGTAAAATAACAAGGCGGCAAAACAACGACGCGGCGAATAAAATAAAGCCGCAATGCGGAGTCTTGAACGAAAAATCGGATTTCATAAAAGAAAAAGTAAATGCGAAAGGCGCGAAAGAAATTTTTCTTCCGCGCCTTTAACTTACGCTTATTAACCTTTTTTAATTCTCCCTGCGTATAATACAAAAAACCTTGCAGGAGATATTATGGAAAGACCGATTGCCGTAGAATTGCCCTATCCGGAGCCTAAAAACCTTTGTAACGACCCCGTTTCCGCGCGCGTGATTTCCGCGGCTTACGGCGGCGGACACGGTGAGCTTACCGCTATTTTGCAGTATGCTTACCACAGCTTTATTTTCGATAAGCTCGGCGACGGAAAAACCGCTTCCGCCCTTATAGGAATAGCGATCGCGGAAATGAGGCACCTCGATATTCTCGGAAAAACTCTTCTTTCGCTCGGCAC
>CAKQEE010000028.1 GCA_934230055.1 uncultured Clostridia bacterium | reverse complement strand
ATACCTCAAAGCAACGGTAGCCCCTTATTCTTTAAGGGGCAAACAGGAAGAAAAAACAACTTTTCGTCATTTCGCGGTCATCCTCTGCCACGGCAAGCCTCTCCGTCATTCTGAGCCGCACTTCTTGCCTCTCCCCGCGAAGAATCTCTTTTGTCTTTGCGAGCAGGGGAAGAACTGTTTTCCGCACGGAGCGCTGCGTAACGGGGCGGAGCAGTATCCGTTCTTCCCCTCTCGCGCTCTCCCTAATATGAAAACTCCTCAAATCCCCTCAAGCTTTTTATACATACCTCAAAGCAACGGTAGCCCCTTATTCTTTAAGGGGCAAACAGGAAGAAAAAACAACTTTTCGTCATTTCGCGGCCATCCTCTGCCACGACAAGCCTCCCCGTCATTCTGAGCCGCACTCCTTGCCTCTACTCCCGAAGAATCTCTTCTAATCATTCGAGATTCTTCATAAGCCCGTCAAGATTTGCCAAAATCAGTATGACAGAGAACAAAAAATTTTACATAAAAAGCACCGCAGGGCGGGCGAATTTATTCGCCCGCCCTGCGGTTCACTCTCAAAACTTTTTGACCACTCCACCTTTTATGCCTCGTATTATGCCAAATTCCCGTCCGTACAATAAACGGTATAGCCGCCTGTTTTACTATCCCAATTACTTCCCTTTTCAATAGTTTTCCACTGTTCTATCGTCCTGTTATAATGAATCTCTGTAAGTCCGCCGCAACCGCCGAACGCACCCCTGTCTATCCTCGTCATGTCTTTTTCGCCGATTTTTCCCGGAATTTCAAGTTCCGTTAATGTTTTTCCGTATTCCGTTAATCCTGTTATGGTTGAATCTTCAACCGTAAAGATTTTATCTGCTTCCGTCTTTTCGGGATCGTTTTTTCCATCGGGCTTTGGAAAAACATTGCAAGCGAAAAACGCGCAGACGCTTACGATAAGCGTTATAATGCACAACGCAAGCAGTACAACTTTTCTTTTTTTCATAAACAAATTCTCCTGTAAAATTAAATTTTTAAAATATAAAATGTCGCTTACCAAACGATAAACGACATTGCAAAGAGCCTTCGTCGCTTAGTTGCGACACCAAATTTAAACAAAATAATCTTACGTAAAAGATTTTTATGTATTGCGAATTAGGTACACTCCGCCAAAGAGAATACTCCTACGTAAAATTATTAAATTTGATGTCGCATTTTAATTTTAGCACTCTATCCAAAAAATGGGAATTTTTTGCCGTTTTACGAGCGTTTCGGCAAAAAAATATTATCCGTCCGTCTTTTTCGTTTAAGCCGCGCCGAACGAAATAGTGCCGACTAATGCCGCACGCAGTTGTTATTTTCACACTTTATTATCCACCTGCGCCGCACAAAAAAGTCTCCCGAGAGAGAGTTCAGGAGACCAAAAAAGAAGGAGAAAAAAGTTTTTCGTTTGTTTTCGTCAAAAAACTATATTCTGAATTAAAAACCGTTAATTTGTATGCGCGCGGAAACGACAACCCGCGCAATCTATGCGCCGCTTATTATGCTACCGCAGCTCAATTTTTGCACTACCTGCACGCTGCCGAAGCGCTAATTCGCGCACTCTCTTGCGGAAGCTCCTCCGATATACCTTTTCACGAAGCTTTGGCTTTCTATATACTTTTCTATCCCGCATGCGATTTTTTCCGCCATTCGGTATACGAGGTTAAGCCGCGTCATATTGAACAAATTATAATTCTTTAAGGATTTAGACGCCACTATCCCTATAATGCTTAAATCGCCTACGGTATCTAAATCTTTATCCACGCCAAGCCCCGGTTTTAAGCCGCGGTTCAGCACACGGATAAGCCCTACGTCCTCCGCGCTGCCCACTGCGGCGTCTACCGCGATCGCCACCGAATCGGGGTGCATTACTTTAAGGTATTTTTTTGCGTAATCCACCTCTTTTGCCGTAATCGGATAGTTAAGCGTGCCGTAAACGTACGCCGAAACGCTTCTATTTTTCAGCATCGTGCCGACGAGCGGGCCTAAACTGTCGCCGAGAATCATATCGCTGCCGATGCAAATGATTAGCGGCTTCTTTCCTTTTTCGTTCAGCTTGTAAATCGCCTGTCCTATTCCGTCGCTCGCTCGTTCGTTGAAAGAGCTGAAAGTGTAAATCGCGTTTTCCATAAAAAACCTGCCTTTAATTCGTCCGTTCGTTTATTGCCATATTCGTAAAATTTATACCTTCTTTCGCCGATTATTTGAAAATTTTTTTATTTTGTGCTACAATAGTTAAAAGATTTAGTTTCGGGAATAATTCATACTCCCGAACCTTCTTGTAAATTTTTGTTATAAGCAAGATTGTAAACAACAATTCGACAGCGGAGAATAAATGAGTCAACTGCTTTTATCGGCTTCCATCGGCGCAATTTTAGACGGCGCAGGAATATTTATTATATGCGCTTTTGTAATTATAGGCGCGCGCAAGGGTTTTGTAAAAACCTTTTTTACCGTTTTCGGCGGTTTTTTCAGCCTTTTGTTTGCCGTTTTGCTTTGCGGGAGCGTTGCAAAAACTCTCGAAAGCCACTTCGGTCTGATAACCACCTTTTCGGTTAAAATAAACGGTTCGCTTACGGGGATTTTCGGCGAACAAATAATGAATACCCCCCTATCGGAGGCGGGAAGCGTTTCCGCAAGCGGCATTGCCGGCTGGATACTCGATTTAGTTAAAAAATTAGGCGGAACGGGAGAAATAGAAAGTACTACAACGCTCGGCGAAATAATTTGCCCCGTTTTCGCTTATTATATGGTGGCGATACTCGGCGCAATCATACTTTATATCATTTTCCGCCTTATTTTTTTCGTGATAGGCGAAATTGTCCATAAACTGCACGCATTTACGGCGATAAGAGTAACGGACAACGTTTTGGGAGCGGTTCTCGGCGTTTTACGCAGCGTAATTATTATTCAAGGTCTTTTGATGATAATTAAGTTTATTCCCCTATCGTTCTGCCAGCAAATAATTTCCGAAATTCCATCTACGTTTCTTATAAGGATTTTATATAACGGCAATATCTTCGAACAGATTATAAACGCGCTACTCAACTCTAATCTTACCGACTTTATAATTTCACTTGTGAAATAGCTTTACGAATATCTGCGCAATAATGTCTAACTTTTTATTAAAATCGCATCACAAACTCACGTGCCGATAAACAAAAAAACGACATCTATAAATATAGACCATACACTAAAAAGGGATAGCTCGATTGAAAAGCCGAACTATCCCTTTTTAGATACATTTTAACGGAAAATTTAAGAGCTTTATATAGATAGACTTTAAACTAAAACATTTCACGTATTTTTAAGTTATCAACTAATTTTTCACTTTTTTCACAAGAAAAAAGTTTTTAATTCTATTATTTTTAAAATAACGAGCTTATTCCTCTGTTTAAGAGCTTTTTACGCTCGTGCTGTATACGACTATCCTGGTCAACCTTATAAACATTATTTAATTTTGAGCTAAATTGCAAGAAACTGTTTCATGTGAAACAGTTTCTTGCAATTTATGTTCCACGTGAAACAAAGGACAATAATTTATGTTTCACGTGGAACATAGACATAATAATAAAACAAACCGTTGTATAAAAAAATAAAATTGATATTAAACGAAAAACTAACGAAGAAAAACCCGAAAAACGGTCTGATTTTAGGTCGGGAATTTGAGAGGTTATTCTGTCTCAGACCGTTAAAATGACAATTTTTAAATAGGAAAAATCTATCAAAACCCATAAAAATATTGGGTCCTTAACAAAATAAATGCGACATTTATGAAGACACCCAACTTTCGGCCTTAAAAATTTTATAATAAATATATATGGCATAAAGCGTAATAAATAATAAGAATACACCGGCAAGAAAAGGTAAAAAAACAACAAGGTGTAGCTTTTTAATAAGTAGTCAAGGTAATAACGCATACTAATCTCTGCAAAAATGAAATACGTTGCATCGCGAATTGAGCCTTTCCGTTAAAAAAATACTAATTTTTTGGGCTTGACTCTTAAAAACGCAAAGAAAGATAATAACGCGTCGATAAAAATTGTTGATGATACAGACAACTTATACCTTTGATAATATAAACAAGTTTTTTATTAAAATGATTATATTTCAAGCTTGTTTAAATATAATAATGCTAAAATAATACATATATAGGGCGGGATTGATTAGAATATATTTGCCGAAGGAAAAATGTTTCACGTTAAACATTTTCGCACGCCTTTACGCAAGGGCGTATGAATGTTCGGCATAATATATACAGGTTTATAACGAAAGAAAACGACCGCATAGAATACACAACAAGAAGCAGAACTTTTTACAATCTTTTCAGAATAATCATAGAGCGCAAAAGAGCGTAACAAAGCGGAACGATTGGCAACTTATGCAATAAGCAAGGCACGCTATTGCGACACAGAAGGTGCTTCTATTGCCAGAGAGAATTAGGCGCAAAAATAGAAACCTACGCGGTCTCATTATTAGCTTCACGGGCGCGCATGAATTTGTCGTGTAAAACAGGCGCAAAGATTTACGGTGGGACTGATTTTGAAAAATGTTTGCTGCAAAACAAAAACTTGTGGCAAAAAAATATTTAACACGTGGAAAGATTTTAAACAAAAAGCAGGAATGAACAAGACAACACTTAAAAGACAAATGAAAGACGAAAACGGATAAATCGCACTCGAAAACCGAAAAGTCAGAAGAAAAAGCATATAATTTAGGAAATATTTTCCGTTTGAGACAAAATAATAATGATTTTATTTGAAAATCGTTATACTTTTTTGCAAAAAAGGTTTCTTAATTCTTGTAAAAATGGTATAATCTATTTATAAAGGTTTAAGTAAGTTACTCACGAGCATTTACGGCTTTAACATTTGACAAGCAGAAAACCTAAAACATGATTCTAACCATAAAACGACGTTTAACAACTCGCCTCAAGGCGCAGTTAATATAGCCGTGGGGTCAGAGTAAATCGCCGGCGATAAATCTTTCGTAAAAGGCAAGAAGAAAGGAATAAAAAAACTGTTTTTCGAAAATAAAAAATCAATCGGTGAAAAAGTTAAAAGCCATATAAAAGAAGTTGACCTGTTTTTAACTTTGCATTATCGTCCTCGTACAATAGGAACGCGCGAAGCGGTTTTCGGAAGATAATTTGGAGCATAATACACAAGGCGCACACATGCGAACATTATGCGCTTAAATATACGATATAGTATACGTAAGACAATAGCTTAACCGAAAAAATTAAACGAAACAAGCATGGAGAAGAAAAATCAAGCTTTCGTTTATTAGAAAATCGTACAAACAAAGAATATAAAACAGCTTACATTTATGTGTCCGCCGACAACTCGAAAACTTGCGCGAACTGCCGTAGAATAAAATAAACGTTTCGGGCATAATAAGGTCGGGCAGGTCAAATTCCAAAGTTGCAGAATATACGATACAAACTAAACAGTAAACGCAAATTTTTTGCCTTGCGGCAAAACTTAAAAACCATTTGCGGGTTTAGTACCGAACCTTAATCTGACAATTTTAATCCCGCAGTTGCTATATCCGCAAGCTTTGACAGACAAACAGAAATTATCAGAAAGATTAAAAGAGCTTCTTCGTAATCAATAACGAAAAGCGCGGCTCAAACCGGCAGAAAAAAATTATCGGTAAGAAGAGATAAAAAACTACTCAAAACGCTGAAAGAGAGATTTTTCGCGGGGGTGGCTTCGCCGAAAAACCTCGGTCGGAATGACGAAAAAAAGCGTGATAAGTTCGCAAGAACCCGCATTTTTTGCGCTTCTCGTTTGAAAACCCGCGAAATCGTACGCCTCGGTAAACGAGTTTTCGATTTCTTATATTATAAACAGAGATATTATTAACACAGAAACTAACAAGGAGATTTACACTACATTGAGTAAGCAAAGCAAAACCTTATGGATAGTTCTTGCGGCAATCGTTACGGCGATAGCATTGTTTTCCGTATTTTCCTGCGTTAATTCCAGCACTAAAATAGACGTTTCGGAATTATTGAAGGTTGCGGATACGACCGTCACCACCGACGGGAAATTCAGCTATGACAAACTCCCCGAAGGGACTATCAAAAGCCAACTTAAAAGGAACGGCTTGACTTCCGGCGAATTTACGTTCGGAACGGTTAAAATAGACGGCTACAACATTAACTTTACGATAAGCTCCTCCGGACGCGCGATAATCGCTTTCACCACGACGTACGCGCGCGGCGATTCGGTCACCGATTACGAGAATATGTTTAAGAAAGCGGGCATAAGCTTTAACTATGCCGATCCGAACGCGGGTTCGATATGGTCTTCGCTGCTTCCTCTTCTCGGAATGGTTCTTGTCGCGGGGTTATTCCTTTTTATAATGATGCAAACGCAGGGCGGCACTAAGAGCGCGATGAACTTCGCCAAAACGAACGCACGCTTAAACCATAATATAAAGGTAAGATTTACGGACGTTGCGGGCGCGGAGGAAGAAAAAACCGAGCTTGCAGAAGTCGTGGACTTCCTTAAAAACCCCAAAAAATACAGCGAACTCGGCGCAAGGATACCGAAGGGCGTGTTGCTCGTAGGGCCTCCCGGAACGGGTAAAACGCTGTTTGCGAAAGCCGTTGCGGGCGAAGCGGGCGTGCCGTTCTTTACAATCAGCGGTTCGGACTTCGTTGAAATGTTTGTCGGCGTGGGAGCTTCCCGCGTGCGCGACCTTTTCGACGCAGCTAAAAAGAGTATGCCGTGTATCGTCTTTATCGACGAAATCGACGCGGTAGGTCGTCAACGCGGCACGGGAATGGGCGGCGGACACGACGAAAGAGAGCAAACTCTTAACCAGCTTCTCGTGCAAATGGACGGCTTCGAGTCTAACGACGGAATAATCGTTATGGCGGCTACAAACCGCGCGGACATATTAGACCCCGCGCTTCTCCGTCCCGGCAGGTTCGACCGTCAGATTTTCGTAAACGTTCCCGACGTTCGCGGCAGAGAAGCGATTTTGAAGGTTCACGCAAGAAACAAACCGCTTGCGCCGGACGTAAACTTCAAAACCGTGGCAAGAATGACGAGCGGATTTTCGGGCGCGGATCTCGAAAATCTGCTTAACGAAGCGGCAATCCTCGCCGCGCGCGAAAACAGAAGATTTATATCCAACAAAGATTTATACGAAGGTATTAACAAAGTGCTTTTGGGACCGCAGAAAAAGAGCCGCCTCGTGACGGAAACGGATAAACGCATCACCGCCTATCACGAATCAGGCCACGCGATACTCGCAAGGCTTTTGCCGAATTGCGATCCCGTTCACGAAGTTTCCATAATCCCGCGCGGTCAGGCGGCGGGCTACACGATGACTCGCCCCGATTCGGACGACAATCATCTGACAAAAGCAAAACTTTTGGACGATATCGTGATGACTCTCGGCGGAAGAGTTGCGGAAGAACTTATAATAAAAGACATTTCCGCGGGAGCTTCGGGAGACATTCAGGCGGTGAGCAAGCGCGCCCGTCTTATGGTAACCGAATGGGGTATGAGCGAAAAGGTAGGACCTATATCTTACGCTTCGGATAAAGAGATATTTATCGGCAGAGATATGGCTTCGCACGTTACTTACAGCGAAGAGACCGCCGCGATAATAGACGAAGAAGTTCGTTCCATAATAGAAGCGGGACTTGAAAGAGCGAGAAAACTTCTCGACGAAAACAGAAAGCTTCTCGATAACATGGCAAGGCTTTTGATAGAGCGCGAAACGATATTCACCGAAGAAGTAGATATGCTTATGGAAGGTAAAGAGGTGGAAGAAATCATCGCCTTTATGGACGAGAACGAACGCACCCTTTCCGAAAACCCGTTCGAAAGAAAGAACCCGACCATCATAAAAGAAGCGGAGAAAGCGGAAAAACCGACCGAAAAGACGGAAAAAACCGATTCCGCCGAGCAGAAAGCGACCGAACCCGCAAAGAGTTCCGAACAAAAAGAAGAAACGAATTGCGGCGAAAAAGCGAACGAAGAATCCGCAAATACAAGCGATAAAAGCGGAAAAGGGAACGGCGAAAGCTCGGAAAACGACGAGAACTAACCCTAAAAAGGATCAAAAGATAAAACGGAGTGAAATTTATGGGCAAAATAATATCTTTTTCAAACCAAAAGGGCGGCGTAGGAAAAACCACGACGTGCGTAAACCTTGCGGCGTATCTCGCGACGAAAGGTTATAAATGTCTTATAGTAGACCTCGACCCGCAGGGCAACGCGACGAGCGGCTTGGGTTTTGCAAAGAGTGAAGTTAAAAATTCGGTATACAACGTTATGATAGACGATATGCCGATAGAGGACGCGGTTGTAAAAACCTGCGTGGAAAATCTCGACCTGCTTCCTTCGAACATAGACCTTGCGGGCGCAGAGGTAGAACTCGTTTACGTTAAAGACAGAGAACACGTTCTTAAAAAGGTTTTGGAAAAGGCGCGCGCAAGTTACGACTTTATAACGATAGACTGCCCGCCTTCATTGGGACTTTTAACGATAAATTCGCTTGCCGCTTCGGATACTGTTATAATCCCCATTCAGAGCGAATATTACGCTTTGGAAGGTTTAAGCCAGCTTATGAACACTATACGCCTTGTCGTTAAGCACCTTAATCCCTCTCTTAAAATAGAGGGCGTGGTTCTTACGATGAGCGACAACCGCGCTATAATATCCCGTCAGATTTCGGCGGAGATAAAGAAATTTTTCGGCAAAAGAGTGTACGAAACCGCGATTCCGAGAAACATTCGGCTTGCGGAAGCACCTAGCCACGGCGTGCCTATAATGTTGCACGATACCAAATGCTCGGGTGCGAAAGCATACCTTGCTTTTACCGAGGAGTTTTTGGAAAAACAGCCCGCGAAAAGCAAATAATACGTTTACGGAAGGAGGAGTAACATGAAACCAAACAGAGGATTAGGAAAGGGACTTTCCGCGTTGTTCTCGGAAACGGAAGAGGACTACGGCAAGAGTCTTCTTTTTGAAGAAGACGCGGACAAAACGGAAAAAGAGGAAAGCGGAGAAAAAGGCGAAAGCGTTACCATGCTCGATATGGGCGCGGTACACCCGAACCCGAATCAGCCGCGTAAAAATTTCGATCAGATAGCTCTTCGCGAGCTTGCCGATTCTATCGCGAAGCACGGCGTAATTCAGCCTATCATCGTCAATAAAGACGTAAGCGGCGGCTATATGATAATCGCGGGCGAAAGAAGGTACAGAGCCTCTAAAATGGCTAACCTCGATAAAATTCCCGCAATCGTAAAAAGATACAGCGAACGCCAGATAAAAGAGATTTCTTTAATAGAAAACTTACAGCGCGAGGACTTAAACCCCATAGAAGCGGCTTACGCAATGCGCGCGCTTATGTCCGACTACGGTCTTTCGCAGGAAGAACTTGCGGAAAGAATAGGCAAATCCCGCCCCGCGATAGCAAATACGTTAAGACTTCTTAACCTTATGCCCGAAACGATTAAACTGGTCGAAAGCGGAGAGCTTTCCGCAGGTCACGCAAGAACGCTTCTGCCCGTTCCCGAACCCGATCAGATAAAGCTTGCGGAAGAGGTTATAAAGCACGGCTTATCGGTAAGAGATACCGAAAAACTCGTTAAAGAATATTTCCTTCCGCCGGAAGAAAAGGCTAAAAAGAAACAGCGTTCGGAGCTTTCCGCAGAGCTTAAAGAGCTTATCGGCGATATGCAGCGGGTTTTCGGTACGAAAGTAAACGCCATAGGCAACGACAACAAGGGCAGAATATATATAGATTACTACACCAGAGACGATCTTGACAGGTTAAGCGAGCTTTTAGACTCTCTTAAAAGTAAAAAATAGAGGTAAGAGATTATGACGTGGGTTTATATATGGCTTGCCGTAACCGTGTTGTCGCTTATTTTGGAATTCGTCACGTGCGACGTGGTTTCCATATGGTTTGCGGGAGGCGGCATAGTTTCGCTTATACTCGCGCTCGTCGGGGTGCAGTGGTATATTAACGTTCCCGTGTTTATAGCGGTTTCCGTCGCGCTGCTTTTGTTTTTCAGAACGCTCGTTATAAAAAAATTCAATAAGCATTCCGTTAAATTCAACGCGGACTCCGCAATAGGCCGCACCGTAAAGCTTTTAACGGCGATAAC
>CAKQEE010000027.1 GCA_934230055.1 uncultured Clostridia bacterium | reverse complement strand
AAAAACGGCGCGAGCGGGCTTGTTGCCGCCGAAAAAATTAAAGAGGAAAACAAAAAAATCAAAATCATTATCGTAACGAGTATGCCGGAATATTCTTACGTAGAGCGCGCAAAAAAGATAGGCGTTGAGGGGTTTTGGTATAAAGATTTCGGCAAAGAACCCGTACTTTCGGTTATAAACAGGGTGCTTGCGGGCGAAACGGTCTATCCCGAAGAAAGACCGGAAGTAACCTTGGGGCTTGCAACGGGCAGCGATTTTACGGAGCGCGAGCTGAAAATTCTGCGAGAAATGACGGGCGGCTTTACCAACGCGGAGATAGCCGATAAAACGGGCTTATCGGAAAAGCGCGTGCGCAATATCGTTACGGAAATGTTAGAAAAAACGGGCTTCCGCAACCGCACGGAGCTTGCCGTGCGCGCAAGAGAGACGGGGATAGTGATTTTAGAAAGGACTTGCGACGATATTTGACGGTATTGAAGGCGGCACAATAAATTAAACCGCAAAAAATTAAACGGCTAATAAAACTAAAATTCTTATAAAACGAAAAGGAAAACAAGACTGAATTTCCCATAAAAAGCACTTATAAATCGACTGCGAGCGTGCGGCCGATTTTTTTTGTCGCTTTTTTTGCCCGATCCGGAAAAAAGGTAAAAAATATTTAAAAAACGGGACGTTTGACACTACCGCGCGCAAAAATAGTTTGTTACAATCTACACGCTGAAAGTGAAAAAGTTTTTTATTGCACGCGAGAAAAAAGATAAAGGAGGGCGGACTAAATGAAAAGAGTAGTAATTGCCGCGCAAAATATGCTTGTTTCCGAAGCGGTGGTTTCATCGCTTAAAAAGAACGACATGATTGTGGAAAAAGCTTTGACAGATACGCCGGAAGGCATAGCAAGCTTTTGCCGCGCTTTTTTTGCGGACGTACTTTTTATGGACGTAACACGGTTCGGGGACGGCAGTTTTGAAAGCAGAATGAAAGCCGCGGACGAAGTGAAAAAGATCGCGCCCAAAATCAAGGTCTGTCTCGTGTGCGACAACGTTTCCGATATCGAATTATCTTTTAAGGTGGCGGAGGCGAAAAAAATGGGGCTTATAAATTCGTTTTTTTATCAGTCCGTGCCATCGGATTATATAGCCGCGGTAATCGGCGCAATGTAAAAAACCTTGGACGGAATAAGTAAGCAGATTGCCGATACGATAAGAAAGAGAAGCTTTGCGGAGCTTATCGACGCAATAAAGGCGTTATTCAAAAAGAAATAAAAAAGGTTTCACTTCGCAAAGAGCGAATTGAGATAAAAAGAAAACGAAAAAGGAGACACAAAAATGAAAAGAAAAATCTTCGGTATTCTTTCTTTGATGCTGTGCTTGGTGCTTTGCATATCCGCGGCGGCTTGCGGAAAGCAAGACGGCGGCGATACAACCGATAAGCACGAAGCAAAGACGGAATGGCTGTGGAACGAAGCGGAGCACTGGCACGATTGCGCTACGGAAGGGCATACCGACAAGTTAGAGGTTGCGGCGCACGCCTTCAACGCGGGGGTAATCACGGTAGAGCCTACCGAAACGGCTACGGGCGAAAAGACCTTTACCTGCACCGTTTGCGGCTATGCTAAAAAGGAAGTTTTACCCGCGCTCGGGCATAAACACAGCTTCGGTACGGAGTGGAAAACGAGCGACTTAAAACATTGGCACGAGTGTGCTTGCGGAGAAAAATCGGAAGAAGAAGCGCATAAATTCGGCGAATGGAACGTTATAAAGCCTGCTACCGAAACGGAAGCGGGTGAAAAAGAACGCGCTTGTACCGTTTGCGCGTATAAAGAAACCGCGGAAATTCCGCAGCTTGCGCATACGCATAAGTTTGCAACGGAATGGACTTATGACGACTTAAATCACTGGCACGCTTCTACCTGCGGACACGACGTTAAAGAAGCGGAAGCCGCTCACACCCTCGGCGATTGGACGATAAAAACTCCCGCCGGTTACGGCGTGAATGTCGTTGAAGAAAAAGCTTGTACCGTTTGCGATTACGCAGAAGAAAGAACGATAGAAAAATCGAGCCTCGATTACACGGGCGATTTCTATATGGCGGTAAACGACGTGTTTAGCATGCCTAACGGAGAGGTTTTGTTAACCGGCACCGTAACGAGGGGTAAGGTAAACGTCGGGGACAAGATAGAAAAAAGCGGCTACGCAAAAGAACTTACCGTTCAGAAAGTTGCCATCGGTCGCAATGAAGTGCAAAGCGCGGGCTACGGCGACGGGGAAATAACGATATCGCTTGGAACGGGGGTAAACAAAGGCGACTTCTCCCGCGGAAATATAATATCCAAACAGAATTCCGTAGAGCTTTTTGCGGGGTTCGCTACGGAAGCTTACTTCTTTAAAAAAGACGAGGGCGGAAGACACACCCCTTGGCAGAACGACGTCAAGCTCGAACTAAGAATAGGCTACGTGAAAGTAGCTACCGGCAAGCTTGTTCTTTCCGAAGAAACGGGGGATATGGTGTTACCCGGCGACACGCAATTCGTAACAGTTGTGTTAGATAGCCCTGTTCCTCTTTACGAGGGGTTGGAAATCAACTGCATAAGCGGCGGTGCCACAAAGATGCTTAGAGGCACCGTTCAAGAGGTTGTCGAACAGGAATTAGAGGTAACTTTTTCCGCTAAACGCGCCGACAACGTGAGAACGAAGGCTTATAACGGCGCGGCGGTGTTCGTGGGATTAGAAGAAATCCTTATAAACGGCACCCCGCTTTCCGAAATAACGGACGAAGCTATTTTAGATAGAATTCACTATGCTTGGAGAGAAAGGAACACCAAGGCGCCGGCAGATTGCGGCGCGGATATAACCCTCAACGGCGAAACTTTCACCTTCGGATCGAATAATAGAACGGTCGGCGACGAGCTCGCCGGTCCCTGCTCCGCGGGCGAATACGAATTCGTATTTTTCGTCAGAGAAAAAGGAACTCTCGTAGAAAAGCTCACCGTTCCCGCAACGGTTACGGAAAGCTCTTTCAAAAAAATCAACACGATAGATGAGTTTGAGTCCACCACCGCTCCTACTATTTTCGGCACAGTGAATTACTATACGGTAGTAGGCGTCGCGGGCGGCAGGTTATACGTTATGCAGATGCCCGAAAACGGCTTGAACGTGACGGGCAATAGCGCGGAAGCAAAGGCAAGGCTCGTTTCTGCGGGCGAGAATAACGCTATATCCCTCGGCGGCAAAAACGACCTCGTGTTCGCAAGAATTACTTACTTCTACGGTATATCTAAATATTTCCCCGAAGGTTCTACCGATCCCGAAAATCTGCTTACCGATTTCTGCACGGGCTATTACGGCGCGAGCTACGAAGTTATAAGCGGTATGCTTGCTACCTGCGCTATTTACAGGCAGGGCTGGACGAGTTTAAGCGGTGATAAGATAGCGAGATATAAAGAAAATATCGGCAACTCGAACAATACTTACGGACATCTTACTAAGTTCGCGGCGGACGGCACGGTAACCATTTATCAGCCGAGAAAGGGCGAAACGGAAAACAACGCGCTTCGCTTGGTAAAAGACGGCGACAATTACGTGTTTACCGGTAAAGACAAAACCACCGATACCCGCGAATCTTTCCCCGTATTTATCTATAAGCTTTCCAACGCTGCGGAGAAAAAAGGCACTTACGAATTTAAAGGCAATCTGAATAAGGATTACGACGGAACGGAAGTAAGCTTTAATATGTATAAAGATATGAACGTAGTAACTGAAAACGGCGAGGATATAGGCGCGCTCGTTAAAATGGGAATGTGCAAATTCCTTTTCGTAGACGGAAAGGGAAAACAAACGGAAGCGAGGGTTGAAGATGATACCGTATACGGGCCGAAAGACGCGGGAAGCTACACCTTCGTGTTCCAGATAGGCGAAAAGGGCGAAAAAGGCATAGAATGGGTAACCAAAATAGAGTATAAATTCGATATTAACTACATTATAGTTTATAGGCCCAAAAAAAACTCGGCATTAAAAGTTTAATGCTTTCCCCGTTTGCCGCGTTATATCGCGGCAAACGGGAGGTAGTTAAGAAAAAAAGGGAAAATTAAAATATAAAAACGTGGTCGGCGCAAGAAAATTTTCTTGTACCGACCACGTTTGCTTTTTAAAAACGCTCGATATTGACATACATATAAAAAGATATAATATATAAAAAATTTTAGGCGCAAATCAGGCGTATGCGGCGGCAAAGCTCGGCGGTAAAGTGAAAATGTGCGGCGCGGCTCAATTCGTTCCGAGCAGACAAAAAACGGAAGCACGCTTAAAAGATTTTGATAAATAAATCCGGCAAAAAATAAAAAACAAAAAGGCTTCGACCGCGCGAAGTTGCTTTCGGAATGGCGAAGTCCTTTTCGTATCTTAAAATCGGTATGGTAAAAGGAAGCGAGCTTATTTGCGTTTTAGTTTAAGGGTGTTTAAGTACGCCTTTCTTTCCTCTTCTATACGGAAGCTTTCTCTTGCTTTTTGTAATGCCTTATTGTGTACGAACGCGTTTTTTATCGCGCCGCTTTCAAACAGCTTAACGGCGTAGTCGTAATGCTTTATAAGCATAACGCTGTATAGCCAAGCCACCGCCATATTTACGTAATATTCTTCCGTTTGCAGCGAGAGAGTTTTTGCGGTTATCTCTTCAAGATACTTCTCTTCCATAAAATAATCGAGCAGGGAAACGACGCCGAAACGCACCGTGTAAACCCTTTCGGAATTAAGCCATTCGAAGATTTTTTTAAGCACCGCTTCTTTCTCTTTTTTAAAACCTTTGCACGCCGAAACGACGCAATCGCATATCGCCCAGTTGTCTATGCGAGGCATAAACGTATCGAGATTTATCAGTAATTTACTAACGTTTTGTTTTTCGACCGCGATGATAAGCCCGTGCAGAAACCACTCTTCGTAATAGCGGTGATTTTCCTTTAAAAACTCCGTTTTAAGCTTCTCGTTTGCCGCAATTTCTTTTGCGTAAGCTTTAAGCACGGGTACCTTAACGCCGAGCATTTCGTAAGAAGTATCGGGTACTATTTTTTTGTTGAAAGCCTTAAATTCCTCGCTTGACCGAGAGAGAAGATATTCGAGTATTTCTTTCATAAAACGTTATCCAGAATCTTTTTGATAACGGCGGGGAATTCGTTTCTTATATAGCTCATATTGCTCGTAAATTCGCTTGCCTGAATTCCGCTTCCCAAAACGTCGCTTATAGCTTTTACGCAATAAAATTTAACGCCGTTTGAAAGACAGGTTTGAGCTATCGCGCAGCCCTCCATATCGGTCACGGCGCAACCGAGTTTTTTGACGGTCTCCACGTCCGTTTTCTCGTGCGCAAACCTGTCCGCGGTGGCAAGCTTTATTTTCGGCAAAAATTCCATACCGTCGGTGACGGCGGGAAAGAATACCCTGTCGTAATCCTGTACGTAGCCTACGGAAACGTCGTCTATCGCGGTAAGGTCAAAGTCGTGCTGGCAGCACCCCGATACGGCGTAGAAATTTCTCGGCGAAACTTCTCCGCTCAAACCGCCCGCCGTTCCGAAGTTAAGAACGTATTCGGGGGAGCGATAGTCTATCGCCGCCTGCGCGGTTATCGCCGCGGAAACCTTTCCTATTCCCGTTATCGCAAGAAGAACTTCTTTTCCGAAGAGCTTCCCTTCGTAAGCCGTTTTTCCCGCAAGTAAAAATCGCCTTTTGTCGTCAAAATTTTCTATCAAAGCAGAAGCCTCTTTTTCCATTGCCGCCAAAATAACTATCATTTTACAACACCTTTTGTTTTTCTGATTAAATTTTAACATTTAGTAAGGGTTTTTGTCAATGCGAAAATGCTTTAAAATCGAAAGTTAGAAAGGTTATATAACCGTTTATTTATTTACAAAAGGGAAAAAATGTGCTATACTTATATAAAAATCGTCTTAAAGGCGGATAAGGAGAGAATTATGAAAAAACTCGGCGGAAGAAAAATCACACTAATCGCTTCTATCGCGATACTCGTAATTTCGCTCGTTGTAACGTTGTGCGATGCGCTCGTGCCGCTTAATATCTGGGTTCACCCGATGCTTACCTTTTTGTTTTGCGCGTTCGTCGGGTTCGGCGCGATGCTTCTTGCGTGCGCGTTTATAAAGCATTCCCCGTTCTATTTCTTTTTAAGTGCGGGGCTTCTGGGTTTGGCTCTTTTTTACGCGGTGATAAACTATACCGAATGGTGGATAGCTTTAATCGCGCTTTTAGTAACTTGGGGTGTTTTCGCCTGCCTTTCATTCCTTGTAAACGGCAATAAAACGGAAGATATTGCCTTGAATAAATCGGAAAATTACAAAAACTACGAACAAAGGCGCGCGGAAAAGCAAGCCGCGGAAGCGAATGAAGAAGAAAACCCGAAAGAGCTTCCCAAAATAAAATCTTTCAAATAAAACAATGCGGAGATAAGAAAAAATGGCAAACGACAGAAATCTTACGCTGCTTACCGACCTCTATCAGCTTACGATGATGAACGGTTATCTTAAAGAAGGAAGAAAGGACGAGATAGCCGTTTTCGACGTGTTCTTCCGTCAGAACGGAATGATAACCTATTCCGTGGCGTGCGGCTTGGAGCAGGCGGTAGACTACGTTACTAATCTGAATTTCGGCAAGGAAGAGATAGAATACTTAAAAAGTCTCGGTATCTTTTCGCAGGAATTTTTGGATTATCTGAAAGATTTTAAGTTTACAGGCGATATATACGCGGTGCCGGAGGGAACGGTGGTTTTTCCCGGCGAACCGATTTTTACTGTGAAAGCCCCGATAATGCAGGCGCAGCTTATAGAAACGGCGGTGTTGAACATAATAAACTTTCAAACGCTTATCGCAACCAAAGCCGCAAAGATAAGATACGCGGCGAAAAACGACCTCGTAATGGAGTTCGGACTTCGCAGGGCGCAGGCACCCGACGCGGGTATTTACGGCGCGAGGGCGGCTGTAATCGGCGGGTGCGATTCCACTTCCAACGTGCTTGCGGGCAAAATGTTCGATATTCCCGTTTCGGGAACGCACGCGCACAGCTGGGTGATGAACTTTAAGGACGAATACACCGCTTTTAAGGCTTATGCGGAAGTCTATCCCGAAAACGCGCTTCTTCTCGTGGATACTTACGACACCTTAAAGCAGGGCGTGCCGAACGCGATAAAGGTTTTCGACGAGCTTAAAGCGGCGGGCTATAAGCCGAAAGGCATAAGACTCGATTCGGGCGACCTTGCCTACCTTTCCAAAAAAGCGCGCGCCATGTTGGACGCGGCGGGTTATCCCGATACGGTCATATGCGCTTCGGGCGACCTCGACGAATATTCGATAAGCTCTCTTAAAAATCAGGGCGCGACCATAAACAGCTGGGGCGTGGGAACAAGGCTTATCACGAGTGCGGATATGCCCGCGCTCGGCGGAGTATATAAACTTTCCGCGATAATAGAAAAAGACGGCGAAATAGTGCCGAAGATAAAGGTTTCGGAAAACGCGGAAAAGATAACCAACCCCGGATTTAAGAATATTTACAGGGTATACGACAAAAAGACGGGACACGCGGAAGCGGATTTTATCTACCTTCGCAACGAAGCCGCTTACGACGAAAGTAAGCCCCTCGTTTTAACGCACCCTTCCGACAGGTGGAAAACCATAACGTTCGATAATTACGAATTACGTTCTTTGCAAATAGACGTGGTAAAAGAGGGGAAAGTAGTTTACGGCAGACCTCCTCTTTCCGAAATCAAAAAGTATGCGGAAAAAGAGCTTGCTACGTTTTGGGACGAATATAAAAGACTTGATAAACCGCACGTTTATAAGGTAGACTTGTCGGAGCCGCTTTACGAGCTGAAAACGGCAATGCTCGAAAGTATCAGATCCAAGTCTTAAAGGGGAAGGCTGTGATAAAACCGGAAAAAAGGAAATACGCCGCGGCGGAAGTCCAAAAGATTTTGGATGAGAACGACGCGGAAATAAAGGAAGAACTGTATAAGCAGAGAGACAGAATCAATGCGCTCGTGGAGGAAAACAAAAAACTTCACGGTGAGCTTGAAGGCTATAAGCTTAAAGAGGATTCTATCGTAAGGGCGTTGGTGGAATCGGAAGAAAAGGCAAAAGAGATAAAGAAAAAAACGGAGAACGAATACGCGCTTACCGTTGCGGCTTTAAAAAAGTTTTCCGAAAAGTGGAACGGGTATTTTGCGGAGCTTAAAGAAAAATATCCGCTGTATCCCGCGGCGAAAAGGGCGGCATTGCTAAAAGAAAAACTTGCGGAGTTGCTTAAAACGGGAAACAACAAGCTTATTGCGGAAACGCTTTCCTGCGAACTCGATTCCGCAGAAAACGACGCGCCCTTTAACCCGAAAGCGAGAATGGAAGATTATATCGCCGCCACTTCGGAAAACGGTTTCAGCCTCGAAGAGGTTTTGAACCCCGGCGAACTGCATTTGGAGGATTTATGCAAAGAATTGGGACTGATGGAAGACGGAGAACGGTAATATTCGTGATAGCTTCCGTCATTCTCGCGGCGGTGCTTATCGGGGCGGATCAACTGACGAAGTGGTATTTTACGCGCGCTTTGGAGAGCGGCGATAAGCAAATAGAGATTATCCCGAATTTTTTCTATTTTACCTATGTGCTTAACGACGGCGCGGCTTACGGCATTTTGCATGGGAAAAGAACGCTTTTTCTTATAACCACGCCGATAGCGATCGCGGCGTTCGTAGCGGTTTACGTTTGCGCATACAAAAGGAAGTATAAAACCCTTCTCGTTGCGATAGCTCTTATCATTTGCGGGGCGGCGGGCAATTTTATAGACAGGGCGTTTATGGCTTCCGCGGGGTATGCGGTTACCGATTTTATTTGTATAGAAATCGCGGGAAACCGCATATTCGGCGTTTTTAACGTGGCGGACGTAGAGCTTACCGCGGGCGTCGTTCTCGTGGTGGTGCATTTGCTGTTTTTGGATAAGAACGCGCTTTTTAAGGGTAAAGAAGAAAAAAACGCTAAAAGCGGTATAAACGACCGCTCGGAAGAGCAAAATATCATAGATAAATCGACGGAAGGCAATAATAAGGAACGCGACGGCGGTGCAACGAAAGCGGACGACTCGCAAAGCGAAAGTGCTTTAAGCGACGAGCGGAATAAAAGCGGTATAAAAAATGATTAAGGAAATAAAAGTTTCCGCAGAAGCCGCTCGGGCAGACAGCTTTATAGCGGAAAATACCGATTTGTCGCGTTCTTTCGTGAAAAAACTTTGCGACGAGGGCGCGCTTAAAGTGAACGGCAAACCGCAAAAGGGGAGCGTAAAGCTTAAAGAGGGAGACGTAATCCTTTTCGATATTCCCGAAAATAAGGATTTAGGGCTTGAACCCGTAGATATGCCGCTCGATATAATCTATCAGGACGAGGACGTTGCGGTTATAAACAAGCCGCAGGGGCTTACGGTACACGCCGGCAACGGTACTAACGGAGAACCTACTCTCGTGAACGCGCTTCTTTTTCATCTCGATAAGCTTTCGGGGATAAACGGTGTAAATCGCCCCGGAATCGTGCATAGAATAGATAAGAATACTTCGGGACTTTTAGTGGTTGCAAAAAACGATAAGGCACACGCATTTTTATCCAAACAGCTTGAAGATAAAACGTGCAAAAGGGTATATAAAGCCTTGCTTTACGGCGTTTTGAAAACAGAAAAGGGCAGGATAGAAACTTTTATAGACCGCGATCCGAAAAACCGCACTAAAATGGCAGTATCTCGCAGCGGGAGAAGAGCCGTAACGAATTACAGGGTTTTGGAAGCCTTTCCGGAATACACGCTGTGCGAATTTTCTTTGGAAACGGGGCGCACGCACCAGATACGCGTTCACGCAAAGTATTTGGGGCATCCCGTCGTGGGGGATAAAGAATACGGCTATAAAAACTGTAAATTCAACTTAAACGGTCAGCTGCTTCACGCGGGGTATCTTGAATTCGTACACCCGAAGACGAAGAAAAAAATGAGCTTCACCGCGCCGCTTCCCGATTATTTTGAAAAGGTTTTGGAAACTTTAAGAAATAAAAACAAATAAGGAGTGAACGAATAATGAAAAGCACGGAAAAGAATACTAACCCGCTAACCTTCGTGGCGTTCGTCGCGATAATAATTTTTGCGGTGTTGCAAATTTTCAGCTTACTTTCCTAC
>CAKQEE010000026.1 GCA_934230055.1 uncultured Clostridia bacterium | reverse complement strand
ATTCCGCGGTGAAAGGTCCTTCGCCCACGCAGGTGGAATAAGCTTTCATTATACCTATCGAAAGGTCGAGTTTTAGATTCGGGATTCCTGCGCCGACGGGGGCATAAGCCGCAATGGCGTTTGATGAAGAAGTATAAGGATAAATACCGAAATCTATATCGCGAAGCGCGCCGAGCTGTGCCTCGAACATAATCTTTTTGCCCGCCTTATCCGCTTCCGTAAGATAAAGACCTACGTCCGTGATGAACGGAAGAAGCTGTTCGCCGTAACGCTTTAAGTGTTCCATCATGTCGTTCAAGGAAACGGGTTCTCCGCCGTAAACGTTTGCAATGGTAAGGTTTTTCCACTCGACTATGTCCGCAAGTCTTTCTTTAAGGGCTTTCATGTCGAAAAGTTCGCCCATGCGGATAGCCTTTTTCATATACTTATCGCCGTAAACGGGCGCGATGCCGCGGCGGGTGGAACCGAATTTTTTATCGGAAAGTCTGCCCTCTTCAAGGCAATCCTGCATAACGTGATAGGGCATACAGATAACCGCTCTGTCGCTTATTTTAAGGTTTTCGGGGGTGATTTTGATTCCCGCTTCCCTTAACCGTCCCATTTCTTCCACAAGGTGTTTAACGTCTATCACGACGCCGTTGCCCATAACGTTTACAACGTTTTCTCTTAAAATCCCGGAAGGAAGCAGATTGAGTATGAATTTTCCCCTTTCGTTGACGACGGTATGTCCCGCGTTGTTACCGCCCTGATACCTGACAACTACGTCGTAATCTTCGGACAAAAGGTCTACCATTCTGCCTTTACCTTCGTCTCCCCAGTTGATACCGCAAATCGCCGTAAGCATTTTTTCTTTCTCCTTTATAGGAATAAGTTTAATATTTTGCGCGCGCGAAATTCTCCGCCCGCCTGCCTATACAGTATACTACATTATCTCAAACTTTTCAAGCCCCGCAAGATTAGTTTTTTTTATACCGCGCCGCTTTCGCCGTCTTCTTTATTTTCCTCTTCCGCCGCCCCTTTCTGCTCTTCCGAAAAGAGGTTTATATCTGCCGTTTTATCCTTTTTTATTGCAAGAATAACCATATAAACCGCGGTAAATACGCCGAGAACGGCTGTAATCGCAACGGTGAGCGTATCCCACCTCGCGCAAGAGGCGATGCCTATATTGCCCTCGCAGAAAAAACCGCCGAGGTCATAAATAAAATGAAAGACCACGGGAAGGTAAATATTTTTAACTGTTATAAGGCTTACCGCGCACAGCCCGCCTATCAAAAACGAATACCCGATTTGAAGCAGCGTCGCGCCTATGCCCGCGCCCGCAAACAGGTTGAATATATGCGCCGCGGCGAAAATTCCAGAAGACAATGCGGCAGACCAAAACAGCCTTCTCTTTTTTCCTTCAATCGCGATATAGGATAGCGGGAAGATTATTCCGCGAAAAACGGTTTCCTCAAAGGCCGCAACCGAAAAACAATATAAAATATACAAAGCGAGTCTTTCGCCGTCCGCCGTAATTTCGCATTCGCCGCCTAAAATCCGTACGAGCGGAAAATTGTTCACCGTAACCAAAAGCGCGGGAACAAGCAGTAAATACGCGGTTATTTTTGCGGAGCTTACGTACGGCTTATAAAAGCCGTATTTAAGCGATAGCACCACCGCCGCCGCGCATAAAAGAAAGCGAACCACAGCGCCCGCGCATAAGTATGCGTTCCCATCGTCCGAAAAAAACTTTATAAAAAGCTTTTCAAGCGGCAACGAGGATAGCCCCACGGCAAGCAACACGACGATTACTATATGATAAAAGGGCAACTTTTTTGCGTCCGCTATCAGAGCGGAAGATTTTAAGCCGTCCTTGTTTTTCATAATATACTCCGTTAAAAAAATTTGCGATACGTTATTGCTCTACGGCGCGAAACGCGCGCATATATGCTTTTTTATATCTTATGCGCATACGTTGCTTTTCACGCCGCATAAAGCCGATAACGCAGTTTATATCGCTCATTTCCGAATAACCGCGCCGCAGGAAAAACCGCCGTCCGCATAACAACAGCGGCTATAAACGCCGAAAAACGCCGCACGCCGATTATACGCGCCGAATTTACAAACCCGTCTTTTTAACGATTATATAAGTCCGATTTGCAACGAGAAGCAACTTTACAGCGCGAAACCGCCGTCTATAACGATATTCTGTCCCGTAATGAAGCTTGCCTTTTCGCTCGCAAGATAAAAAACGAGTTCAGCCACCTCTTCCGCCGTACCGAGTCTGCCCGCGGGCGTTCTTTCTATCAGCTCCGCGGTTTCCCTCCTGTCGAATCGCGCGTTCATAGGCGTGTCTATCACACCCGGCGAAACGCAGTTTACCGTAACGTTACCGCCCGTTTCCTTTGCAAGGGCTTTCGTAAGCCCTATGAGTGCGGATTTAGAAGCGGAATACGCGCTTTCCATAGCTGCGCCGACCGCCCCCCACACGGAAGAAATAAATATAATTCTGCCGAATTCTCTGTGCTGCATTTCGGGAAGCGTGAGGGAAGCAAGCCTGTAAGCAGCGGAAACGTTCACGGCAAAAAGCTTATCCAGCTCTTCCGGCTCCGTTTCTTCGCACAATTTATAAAGGTCAAGCCCCGCGGCGCACACAAGCACGTCCGTATGTCCGAAGTTCTCTTTCGTCGCTTCAAAAAGCTTATCCGCGCCGCCCGTTTCGGATAAATCGGAAAAGACGGGCATAAAATAATCTTTATACCCGCCGAGTTCTCTGACGAGAGCCTTCGCGCGATCTTCGCCTTTATTGTAACCGCCCGCAACAAAATATCCTTCAAGGGCGAATTTTTTTACAAGTGCCGCGCCTATACCGCCGCTTGCACCCGTGATAATCGCGGTTTTCATACCAAAAAGCCTTTAAGGTTTAGCCTTTAACGCGCTCCATATATTCGTCCGTTCTGGTATCTACTCTGATGAGTTCGCCTTCCTGAACGAACATAGGCACCTGAATCTTCGCACCCGTTTCGAGAACCGCTTCTTTGGTAGCGTTCGTAGCGGTGTTTCCCTTAACGGAGGGATCAGCCTGAACTACGCGGAGGGTTACGAAGTTTTCACATTCTACAGAGAACGCCGCGCCCTTGTAGAATTTAACGACTACGTTGTCGTTCTCTTTAATGTAACGAAGAGCGTCTTCTACCTGTTCGTGGTTAAGAGGGGTAAGCTCGAAATCCTGATCCATAAAGTAATAAAGCTCGCCGTCGTTGTAAGAATAGGTCATATTTTTGGTTTCGATATGCGCTTCCTGAACTTTTTCGGTGGGGTTCCACGTTTTTTCGAGTACCGCGCCGGTGATAACGTTCTTCATTTTGGTTCTTACGAACGCGGAGCCTTTGCCCGGTTTAACGTGCTGGAAGTCTACGATGGTGTAAATTCCGCTTTCGTATTCAAAGGTTACGCCTTTTCTGAATTCGCCTGCTGATATCATTGTTGTTTTCTCCTTAAAGGTTTATTTTTCTTTTATTATGGAAAGTTCTTTACTATCGGTAAAAAATCTTTCCGCTTTGCCGTTATGTATGAACGCGGTATCTTCTATTCTGATACCGAATTTTTCGTTTAAATATACCCCCGGTTCTATCGTGAACACCGCGCCCTCTTTCAAAGTATCTTTCGACCTTGGCGAAAGAGTAGGGCGTTCGTGAATTTCCATTCCCACGCCGTGTCCCAAAGAGTGTGTAAAATATTCGCCGTAGCCGCGTTCCGATAAAACGTCTATCGCTATCTTATCCGCTTCCGCACCGCCCATTCCCGCGCTTATGCCCTCGAAAGCCGCAAGGTTGGCTCGTAGGGTAGCGTTATAAGCGTTTACGAATTCTTCGCTCGGAGTACCGAAAAATGCAGTCCTTGTAAAGTCCGAACAATATCCGTTATAAACCGCGCCCGTATCTACGAGAATTGCCTCGTTTTCTTTAAGGCGTGTTTCGCCCGTTTCGTGGTGCGGTATCGCCGCGTTCGCGCCGAAAGCCACTATCGTCTCAAAGGATTCGCCCTCGCCGCCGAGACTTTTTATTTCCGCGCGTATCGCCTCCGCGATTTCTCTTTCGGTAACGCCCGTTTTAACAAGCTTCATCGCCGCATAGTAAGCTTTTTGAATAATGTCGCACGCAACGCGGGTATATTCGAGTTCTTTATCGCTTTTCACCGCGCGAAGAGCCATTATTCTTTCTGCACAGTTTTTAATTTCCGAGCCGAATTCCTTATACCTTTCGTATTCGGAAACGGTCGTTCTGTCGTAATCTATATATAAAGTTTTTATATCGAGACTTTTTATAAAATCTTTAAGAGCTTCCGCTTTAAGAAGCACGGGTTCTGCGCCCGCCGCGGCTATTTTACTTTCCGCCGCATAATAATACCTTGCGTCCGTAAAGTAGGCGGAGCTTTCGGCGCATAAAATCAAAACGCCTTCCGCAAGGTCGAAGCCCGACAAATATTTTCTCGTAAGTCTGTCCGTTATGAGCGCGGCTTCGCCCGCGCCGAGATTTAAATATTTCATATTAGCCCTCGTTATAAGCTCGAATATATTCTTTTCATTTCGAGCGCGTCCTCGTCCTGCGTGCCTGCCGATTCGCAAATAACGTACGGTTCGAGTTTCAACTTTTTAAGCGTTTCCGCAAGCGGCGGAAATTCCGGCCCGAAACGTTCGTCCTCGAACGTAAGGTGTCTTATCTCCCCCCTGGCGCCGTACTCTATTTTAGAAAAATGCACGTGAAAGTTTTTCATTCTTTCGTAGCCGAGTTCGGAAATCATAAAAGAAAGTCTTTCTTCGTAATCTTTTGCCGTTTTCAGACTTCCGCCCTCCCTCGCGTTCACATGACCGAAGTCCACCGCGGGAACGAAAACCTTGTCCGTCTTGCAAAATTCCGTAATTTCCTCTATCGTGCCGATTTGCGCGATTTTTCCCATTGTTTCGGGCGAAAAAATCATATTCTCAAGCCCCGCCGCGTAAATTCTGTCGCAAAGTCTTTTCATTCTTTCGGCAGTTCTTTTAACGGCGACTTCCCTCGTATCCTTGCCTTGACACGCGGGGTGAAACACAACGCGCTTACCGCCGAGAAGCTTTTCTTTCTTTGCGGAATCGAGAATATAATCGAAAGAATTGTCTATAAGCTCTTCCGAGGGATTTGCAAGGTTTATATAATACGGCGCATGCACGCTTATGTCCACGGAAGCGTTTTTGAACGCGTTGCCGATGCGAATCGCGCTCTCGTCCGTCATTCTCACGCCCCTACCGAAAGAATACTCGAAGCAGTCAAGCCCCATATTCTTTACCCACAGCGCGGATTCTTCGCTCGTTTTTTTGCCCGCCGCGAAAAATTTTTCGGAATTTCCGCTCGGTCCGAATTCCGTCATATAACCCTCCGAAAAAACTTTCGTTGCGCAAATCGCTTTGAAAAAATCTTCTAAATTTCGCCGAATTTTCCTTCTCTTACTTCCTGCTCGTCCTGCTTAATGCGGCGAGCAAGCTCTTCTTCGGAATAAAAACGCACGATTTCGCGAATAAACGCGTCCATAAACACGGTAATTTCCTTGCCGTACAAATCGCCCGAAAAGTCCATTATATGTATTTCCGCAAGCTTATCGGAAAGGTGGAAGGTGGGGCGAGTGCCGTAGTTTATAACCGCTTTATAACGGGTTCCTTCTATAAACAGATGCCCCGCGTAAACGCCGTCTCTCACGGGCTGTTTTTCCTTATCGGGAATAACGTTCGCCGTGGGAAAACCCATTTCCGTGCCGACTTTTCTGCCCTCTTTAACTACTCCCGTAAAAGAATAAGGTCTTCCGAGCATTTCGTTCGCTTTTTTAAGGTCGCCCGCCGCAAGAAGACGTTTTATGTACGTGGTGGAAATTTTCCTTCCGTCCTCCGTAAGCACGGGCGGCACTACGATAAGCCTTTGTTTTTTGCTTTCGGCATAAGCGGCAAGGTCTTTCACCTTACCCTCGCCGAACTTGCCGAAACGGTAATCTTCGCCGCAAACGTAGCCGACTATTTCGTACTTTTTATTCATTTTATTAAGGAAAGCGAGCTTGCCGAGCGATAAAAAGTTAAAGTCTACGGGGGCGAAAAACACGTCGTCCGCGCCGAGTTCGCGAAACAGGACTTCGCGCTCTTTATAGCCGTAAACGTATTTGTCCTTTTCACCGGAAAGCGCGGCTTTAAGGTTGCCTTTAAATGTAAATACGGTAAGCTTTGCGCCAAGCTCGTCCGCAAGCTTTTTCGCTTCCGAAAGAACTACTCTATGCCCCTTATGCACGCTGTCGAAATAACCGAGCGCAAGCACCGTTTTTGTTAAATTATCTGACATACGCCTCTATCCTTAATATTCCGTCCGTGGCACTCCCCACACCCAGAAATTCTTTTTCGTTAAAAACCTTGTATAAACCGTCCTCTTTAACGCGATAGTCGAATATTCCGTTAAGTATTCGTCTCGCTTCCCTTTCGCTTAAAACTATCTCGGGGAAGTTTACCGTAAGCTCGGGCTTTATAAGAAAGCTTTCCGGATTTTCGCAGTTTTTGAACTCTTCTAAACCTACGCAATTTTTAGCGTTAAAAATTCCCGAAGAAGTTCTCATAAGCGCGCTCATCGCCGCAAGCGAACCGAGTTTTTCGCCCAAATCCCTCGCAAGCGAACGTATGTACGTTCCGCCGCCGCACTCTATCTCGAACTCGAATTCGTTTTCACCGCAGTCTGCGGTTTTGCCTAAAAATTCGTAGCGGTATACGGTGACTTGTTTTTCGGGGAGATCAAATTCCACGCCTTTTCTCGCAAGCTCGTACCCGCGCCTGCCTCCTACGCTTTTTGCGGAATATTTCGGCGGCTTTTGCATGATTTCGCCGACGAACTGCGGGAGCGCGGCTTTAATTTCCGCTTCCGCGGGGATATTATCGGTAGTCGCTTCTATCTTTCCGGTAACGTCCAAAGTGTCGGTGAAAATGCCGAATTTATAACGCGCACGATAAGTTTTTTTCTTTTCGGTAATAAACCTGAAAAGTCTGGAAGCCTTACCGACTCCGACGGGCAAAATTCCGGAAGCCATAGGATCCAGCGTACCCATATGCCCGCACGGGGTATTAAATTTTCTTTTCACCGCGCCCGTCGCGTATGCGGAAGAAATCCCGCTCGGCTTAAAAATATTAACAAATCCGTTCATTTGGTAAAAGTCATAATCAAATTTTTCTCATTCCAAGCGTCGTCTCTTGCTCCGCGAAAAACGTTTTGCCATTCCGAGCGTTGTCTCTTGCCACGCCCACGAAGAATCTCTTTTCTGCCTCTCTCCGAGATTCTTCGTTAGCCCGCCGATGCTCGCCCGTCCCAAAATGACGAAAACGTTCTAAATAAATCTCTTGATTGCGCATATAAGACGGTCTATCACCTCTTCGTACTCGCCGAAAATCTGACACCCGCTTGCAAGAACGTGTCCGCCGCCGCCGAATACGCCCGCTACGGCGTTTACGTCCGCGTTTTTAGACCTTAAACTGACTTTGAATTTATCTTTTTCTGTTTCCATAACGCACGCGCCGACCTCAACGCCGAACACGCCCATTACGAAATCTATAAAACCTTCCGTCTCGTCCGCACGCGCGCCGGTTTTTTCCAGCATATCGCGCCGCACCGAAGCGACGGCTATTTTTCCCTCTTCAAAATAGCGAATAGCGGACATTGTAAGTCCGAAAAGCTTTGCCCTTTCTTTACTTTGCGCCGAAAACATATAGTAGGCGATTTTATTCATATCCGCGCCTGCCGCAAGAAGCTTGCCGCTTTTATAAAGGGTATCGGGCGTGACGTTTTTATGCCTGAAATTGCCGGTATCCGTCATAATACCCGTCATAAGCAGGTTGGCGATTCTGTCCGTTATGGTAACGCCGAAATCCTCTATAAGCTCCATCACGTTTTCGCAATTCGCGCCGCGCTCCATCACGTAGTTATACCGCGAAAAGTGCGTGTTGCTTATATGGTGATCTATTTCGTAAGTGTTTTTTTGCGCTCTGAAAACTTCCGCAAAGTCGCCGAGTCTGAAAATATCCGCGCAATCGACGGCAACGAACGCCGAAAACCCTTCGGGCGAAAAATCCCTTTTTATAAGCTTTGCTTCTTCCAGAAAGAAAAAACGTTCGGGAACGGGGTCGGAACAAAAAACTTCCGCGGGAACGCCCGCGCTTTCGAGCGCGAGTTTAAGCGCAAGCCCGCTGCCCACGCAGTCGCCGTCCGGTCTTACGTGTATAAACAGCGCGACTTTTTTCTCCGTTTTAAGTCTCTTTACAAGCGTTTCTTTGCTTATCATCGTTCTTTCCGTCTTTTATTTTATCGAATTTCGCCGACTTTCGTTTGCCGATCGGTTTACTGATTCGTTCCGCCGTCTTTTTCGTTTTCCTGCCCGTTTTCGCGTTCGGCTTCCGAGTTTTCTTCCGAATTATCTCCGTAAGTAAGAGAAGAAAAAATCTTATCCATTTTAGCGGAATATTCCATAGAATCGTCCGAAACGAAATCGAGTTCGGGAACGGTTCTTATATGCATGGAACGCGAAAGCTCGCTACGGATTTTTTTCGCGTCTCCCTTAATCGCGTTAAAGGTTTCGGCGCGCTTTTCTTCCGAAGTCGAAAATACGCTTAAATATACCTTCGCGTGGGACAAATCCTTGGTACAATCTACGCGGAGAACGGAGAACATTTCGGTAACGAGCGGATTTTTAAGCCGCCGTGAAATAATTTCGTAAATCTCTTTTTTGAACTCCGCGTTAAGTCTGTCCGTTCTTGCGACCGACTTGTTTACTCTCGCTCTCATTTTACTCCTTGCTTTCTTCTATGCTGTAACATTCGATAAAGTCTCCGACCTTGATGTCGTTGAATTTCTCTATCGAAATACCGCACTCGAAGCCCTGCGCGACCTCTTTCACGTCGTCTTTGAAACGTTTTAATTGAAGAACGTTACCCTCACAAATCATAACGTCGTCGCGATAAATGCGGAGTTTGCCGCTGCGAACGATTTTCCCTTCCGTAACGTAGCAACCCGCGACCTGACCGACGCCCGTAATCTTGAATACTTCGCGAACCTCCGCCTTGCCGAGATAAGTTTCGGTAATCTTGGGCGCGAGCATCCCTTTAAGAGCCTTTTTCACGTCGTCTATCGCTTCGTAAATTATGCGGTAAAGCCTTATATCCACACCGCTTCTTTCCGCAATCGCTTTCGCGTTGCTGTCGGGGCGCACGTTAAAGCCTATGATTATCGCCTTGGAAGATTCGGCAAGCATTATATCGGACTCTTTTATAGCGCCGGCCGCCGCGTGAATCACGTTCACTCTCACTTCGTCGTCCGAAAGTTTTTCGAGCGACTGCTTAACCGCTTCCACGGAGCCTTGAACGTCCGCTTTTACGATAATGTTGAGAACTTTCATTTCTCCTTCCGCCATTTTGCCGAACACGTCGTCCAGCGTGAGCTTGGAAGAAGCTTTTATCATATTTTCGCGCTCTTTGTTCTTGCGCTCTTCCGCAACCATCTTAACCAGCTTATCCTGATCGCCGACGTAAAGAATATCGCCCGCGTTCGGCACGTCCTCTAATCCCATTACGGAAACGGGAACGGAAGGTCCTGCGGAATTCACTCTTCTGCCCTTGTCGTCTACCATCGCGCGGACTTTACCCGTTACGGTGCCGACGATAAAGCTATCGCCCACTTTAAGCGTACCGTTCTGAACGAGTACCGTTGCGATAGGTCCTTTGTTCGCGTCAAGCTTTGCTTCTATAACCACGCCCTTCGCGTTGCGCTTCGGGTTGGCTTTAAGGTCTTTAATTTCCGCAACGAGGTTGATGCTGTTTAAAAGCTCGTCGAAGCCTGCGCCCGTTTTTGCGGAAACGGGACAAATTATGGCGTCGCCGCCCCATTCTTCGGGTAAAAGCCCGTTTTCGGTGAGTTGTGTTTTAACGCGCTCTATATTCGCTTCGGGCTTATCTATCTTATTCACCGCAACGATTATGGGAACGTCTGCCGCTTTCGCGTGGTTTATCGCCTCTACCGTCTGCGGCATAATACCGTCGTCCGCCGCGACTACGAGTACCGCTATATCGGTAGCCTGCGCGCCGCGCGCACGCATCGCCGTGAACGCCGCGTGTCCCGGGGTATCGAGGAAGGTTATGGCGTTTTTGCCGACCGTAACCTGATACGCGCCGATATGCTGCGTAATACCGCCCGCTTCGCCCGCGGTGACGTTTGTTTTTCTTATTCTGTCGAGAATAGAAGTTTTGCCGTGGTCCACGTGTCCCATAACGGTAACGACGGG
>CAKQEE010000025.1 GCA_934230055.1 uncultured Clostridia bacterium | reverse complement strand
CCACCTATATGCTTTCCTCGGGCGGGGCGTTAAAGCTTACTACCGCTAAAATCTTTTGGGCGGACGGCACGACCTGCATACACGGCACGGGCGTTAAAGCCGCTTCGGAAGAAAACAAAATCACCGCGGAAAACGCGCTTTCCCGCGCGCGGGGAATTCTTGCGGGCAAAAACAAAGGTTAAACGGCAAAGCAAACGGCAAATTCGCTCGGCGCGTAATTTTTTTTATTCTTCCCCCAGATAGGAGTTGAGTGATTTTAAGATTTTAGCGTCCGCAATGTTTTCTACGGGAGATAATTTTAAGTTAAGCTCGCTTTTCGGCGGGCTTTCTTTATTATTAAAGGCGGAAGCCATTGCCGCGCCGAACGCGGGCGTTTTTATAAATTCTTTTAATAGCGGCAAAAGGGTTTCGGGGCGCAAGGAGTTGACGGCACGCTTAATGTCGTAATCGTTGTCGGATAAAATTTTCATTACGGAAGAAAGGGCTTTTCCGCCGTACTCTTCCGTTAAAAATTCCGTTAAGGTCTTTAATAAATCCATATTTTCACCAAAAAAATCAAAGCAAAAAACAATCGGCTCGTTCTGTCACAATACAGTATATGAATATCGTATAATACGATGAACCGCAAAAAGGCGAAATTCGCGCGAAAAAAACTTAGAACGCGCAAAACCGCGGCGCGGTAAAAATAAAAAACGGGGGCGAGTTATGGAAAGCTTTAACGATTACGTAAAAAACGAAGAAAACCAAAAGCCGAGCGGCAATCTTTTCAATATGGTAAACGACTTTGCGAAAAAATTCGAGGGGAAAGATAAAAACGAGCTTTTGAAAGCCGTGTTCGACGAGGCGAAAAAAAACAAGAAAAACGGCACGCTCACCAACGAGGAAATCGATAACTTTGCGGCAACGCTTTCCGCAGTTTTAGACGAAAAACAGAAAAAAATTCTGTATAAAATAGTAGCCGACCTTAAAAAGATATAAAGGGCGAATAAAAAAACTATTGACAAAACGCGCTCCCTGCGGTAAAATTTAAATACCGAAAGCGGTAAAATTTAAATACCGAAAAGGGGGGAGGTCGCTATGAGCGCTTTTTCGTTAAAAAACGGTAAAAACTCGGCTATTAAAAAGGGGCTTATATTTGCGTGCGCGGCGATAATCGCGGCGGGGGCTATCTTTGCCGCGCTCGGCGGCAGAACGGAAAAAGCTTTTGCAAATTCCGCGCAGCGGTATTATTACGGCATTGATTCCGGCGGAGTCGCGGTAAAGCATAAAGAAGGGCTTGTTTCGGTAAAAAGCGAAACTCTTACCTTCGATATTTCTTCTGAAACCCTAAAAAACTATAATTACGGCACTAATAGCGCGGGTATCGTTACCGCAAGCTACGAGCTTTTTAACGAGGGTGAAACGGCGGCGAAAGTCGGGCTGCTGTTTCCGTTAGGGCAGAGCGGTTACGAGGGAAAAAATACTTCGGACGCTTACGCTGTAAAGAGAAACGGCGAGGACGTAGAAAAGAAAATTCGCCATTCTTTTAAGTGGAGCGGCGAAGATTTCGACCTTGAAAAAGATTCCAAAAGACTTTACGACGGGTATAAAGAGGACGATTTTTATTCGCCCGAATTAAAGGTATATAAAAGGGAATATTCGGTAGCGGGAACGGATTTTGAGAACGCCGTTTTCGGCTGCTCGGTGAGTAAGTCCGCAGAGCGCGGTATTATGGCGGATATATTGCGGTACGAAAGTTCTTACGGCGAAACGCGCTTTTACGGCAGGGTAGAAGAAAATAAATTCACCATATATTTCCTCGGGGAAGATAAGGCGGATTTTCATCTTAAAATCAATATTTATAAATCTTTCGAGATAGAGCACGAAAAACCGACGGGTGCGCTTGTAACCCCGATTTCGGTAGAAGAAACCACTTTCGGCGAAATGGTTGAGCAATCGAGAAATTCCGCAAAAGCCGCGGAAGTTACCAAAGAGGACTGGTATAACGCCGTGATAAGCTATTTTTACGCGAGCGGCAGAAATCTTATGGAACCTCATTTCGACGCGGCGGCGCATAACCTTTTGCGTTGGTACGAGTACGAGCTTGATTTTGCGGCGGGAGAAACGCTCGTAAACGAAGTTACCGCACCGCTTTACCCTTCGGTAGATGCGTGGTATTCTCCGAATAAGTACACTTTCGTTTATCTTTTATCTCCCGCAAAAACGTGGAAGTCTTTTAAAAATCTTACCGTAAAAATAAATACCGATATGTATTTGACGGAAGGGAAATTATCCTTTGCGGGGCAGTCTTTAACTAAAAACAATTCGGGTTACGAAGCAAAGTTCGAGGTTCTTCCCGAGAGCGAGCTTGTATTCACTCTTTGCGCTTCCGAAAACCCCGAGAGAGTGGGCGGAAAAGCGTGGAAGACGTTCGGAATAGCTTTCGGTATTATTTTCGTTATAGCAGTTCTTGCGGTTTTTGCCGTCCCCGTAACGGGTTTGGTTCTTCTTTGCACGTATCATAAAAACTTAAAGAAGAAAAACGCGGAAATCGCGGCGAAAGAAAAGGCGGCTGATTCGGAAAACGGCGGAAAGGCCGGGTTCGGCGGGGAAAACCTTTCGGAAAAAACGGAAAAAGAAAGCGATAAGGAGAATTAAAAAATCCGCAATCGAAATCCTATAAAAAACTAAAAAAGCTTGCAAGTGAGGAAAATCCCGCTTTTTGCAAGCTTTTTCCGTTATAAAAACTATCTTAAAGCGATTTCTTTTGCCGCTCTTAAAAAATAATTTATTTCTCCCGAAGTGTTCTGTACCGCAAGACTTGCCCTTATAAGCCCCGTTTTATCCGTGCCGAGGTATTCGTGTATAAGCGGCGCGCAATGAAGCCCTCCGCGCACGGCAACGTCGTATTCGGAATCGAGTATATCCGCGGCTTCCGAGCTAGGCAAATTATCGAACGCGAAAGATACTATTCCCGAAACGTTCGGTTTGGAATAGCAGGTTATTTTCGGAATTGCCTTTAAGCCGTTTATAAGTTTTTCGGTGGCGACGAAAAGCTTTTCCGCAAAGATTTCTTCGTTTTTAAGGCTGTATTCCGCGCCCTCTTTAAACGCCGCGATTGCGGGGAGGTTAAGAGTTCCCGCTTCCAACCGTTCGGGGTAGATAGACGGCTGATCGAGATTATAAGATTCGCTGCCCGTACCGCCGTAAAGAAGGGGTTTTATTTCCGTATCGTCCGAAAAAATCAACGCCCCCGCGCCCATAATTCCGTATAGCCCCTTATGCGCCGGCACCGCGAGCATAGAGATATTTTGTTTTGAAAGGGAAAGGGGAATATGCCCCGCGGCTTGCGCCCCGTCGCACAGGAAAGGCACTCCGCGTTTAGCGCAAAGCGCGCCGATAAGTCCTACGGGCAGAGCTTTTCCCGTTACGTTGGAAGCCGCAGTTACCGCAACGAGGCACGTTTTATCGTTCATTTTTTTCGATATTGCTTCCGCTACGTTTTCGCCCTCTTTCGGGGTTACGATTTCAAGGTTTATTTTGCCGATTTTCGACAGGTGCGTTAAAGGTCTTAACACCGAATTGTGTTCGTAAACGGTGGTTATAACGCTGCCGCCCTCTTTAACCGTTCCGAATATTGCAAGGTTAAGCGCCTCCGTGCAGTTTTTGGTAAAAATCACCCGTTCGGGCGAAGCGGAAAAACCTTCGGCGAGAAGTTCTCTACAAGCTAAAACCGTTCGTTCCCCCGCGACGGCAAGCCGATGGCTGCCTCTGCCGGGGTTTGCGGAAAGGTATTTTATAACCGCTTCTGCGGCTTCGTAAACGGCGCGCGGCTTAAACCCGCCCGTGGCGGCATTGTCGAAATATATCATTTTTGTCTCCTTTCGTCGGCTGAAACCGCCGTTTTTTAAAAAATTTCCCGTGGCAAAAACGTATGCATTAAAGTAAGTTTAAAAAACCTTTCCCGAAACGCAAAAACGGGAAAAAGGGCGTTTCACCTTTTTTCTTTTCGGGTAATATATTGTATAAAGGAAAGTTTTCTTTTATGCAAAGGAGAAAGGATTATGGAGTACGTTGCGATAGCTTTTCGTTCGCGTTCGCTCGCGGTAAGGTTTTACGAATTTTTAAGCGGTTTCGGCGTTCGCGGGGAGATAATAAATACGCCGAGCGAGGCGGGTGTGGGGTGCGGGCTTTCGGTAAAGGTTTCCCGCTCCGCTTATCCCGCGGCGTTGGCGGCGGCAAGAAAATTCGGCGGCGAAGGTCTCGCGGGGGTTTTCCTTATAAAAACGGCGCAGGGGAGAAGAACGGTTATAAGGTTAATATAAGCGGCGGCTTTAAGTATTTGAGTTAAATCGCTTGTAAAAAGCGGCGTGTTTGTGTTAATATTATATCGGTGAAAGTATGAACGCCGAAAAAGTGGAAAGCATCGTGAATATTTTGTCGGGCGAGTTTTCGGACAAGCCCGCGCTTGAATTTTCATCTCCCTACGAGCTACTCGTGGCGGTGATACTTTCCGCGCAGTGTACGGACGAGCGGGTGAATAAGGTAACGCGCGAACTTTTTAAAAAATACGACTCGCCCGAAAAAATGTTGAGCCTGTCGGAAAGGGAACTTGAAAAATATATTTTTTCCTGCGGGCTTTATAAAACGAAAGCGGCGCATATTCTTTCCGCTTCACGCGATATACAAGAAAAATTCGGCGGCGAGGTGCCGCACAGCTTAAACGATTTGCGCACTCTTGCGGGCGTCGGCAGAAAAACCGCGAACGTGGTTTACAGCGTGGCGTTCGGCGGCAACGCGATAGCCGTGGATACGCACGTTTTCAGGGTGACTAACCGCATAGGAATAGTAGATGCGAAAAACGTTCTCGATACCGAAAAGGGGCTTATGAAAGCCATTCCCGAAAAAGACTGGTCGAGAGCGCATCACTATTTTATTTATCTCGGCAGAAGCTACTGCTCGGCAAGAAAGCCGAACTGCGAAAACTGCCCCGTTCGGACTCTATGCGAAAAGAAAATCGTTCGCGGGTAGCCGCGGGCGGGTATCTTCGGGCGGGTAGCCGCCGGCAAGAGCGACGGTCGAAAGAGTCCGGCAATAGTAGTTTTTAATTTTATAAAATAAAAAGAAATGGGAAACGCAAACCGTTTTCCCGTAGGTGAAAAATGTTTATAGACAGAGCAAAAATAACGGTAAAAGCCGGTAACGGCGGCAACGGAATAACTTCTTTTTTGCATTTTAAAGGCAAAGTAGGCGGCGGACCGGACGGCGGCGACGGCGGCAAGGGCGGCGATATAATTTTCGTTGCGGACAAGCACCTTTCTTCGCTTGCGGATTACTATTACAAAACCAAATTCGTTGCCGAAAACGGCATGCCCGGCGAGCCGAAACAATGCTTCGGAAGGTCGGGTAAAGATCTCGTGCTGAAAGTTCCGCTCGGCACGGTTATCAAAGACAAAGAAACGGGTAATATCGTAGCCGATATGTTTTACGACGGACAAAAAAAAGTCGTGCTTACGGGCGGCGACGGCGGCAAGGGCAACGCGAGGTTCACGAACGCGAGAAGGCACGCGCCGCACTTTTCTCAAACAGGAGAAAAAACAGAGTCCAAGCAACTGCTTTTAGAACTTAAAACGATAGCGGACGTGGGACTTGTCGGCTTTCCGAACGTGGGAAAATCAACCATTTTATCAAGGATAACGCGCGCCAGACCGAAGATTGCGGACTATCATTTTACCACACTTTCTCCTAATCTCGGCGTGTGCGATTATTACGATAATCAGTTTATAGTGGCGGATATTCCCGGGCTTATCGAAGGCGCAAGCGAGGGCGCGGGACTCGGCACCGAATTTTTGCGGCATATAGAGAGGACGAGAATGCTCGTTCACGTGGTGGATATTTCGGGCGTAGAGGGAAGAGATCCGTACGAAGACTATCTTAAAATAAACGCGGAGCTTAAAAATTACAGCAAGGAACTTGCAAAGTTAAAGCAGCTTATAGTCGCAAACAAATGCGACGCTTACGGCGCTGAAGAAAAGCTTGCGGAATTTAAAAGTAAGCTCGGCAGAAAAAAGGTGATAGAAATTTCCGCGCTTACGGGAAAAAACCTCGAAGGGCTTAAAAAAGCGATTTACGAGGTTTTATCTAAACTTCCGCCCGTAAAGCCGCTCGAATACGAAGAGTTTAATTACGTTAAGCCCGAAAAGCTCGATTACGAAATTCTTAAAGAGGGCGAAACGTTCGTTATCGTCGGCACGCTCGTAGACGTTTTAAAGCGGAACGTCGTTTTAGACGATATGAACTCGCTTGCGTATATGCACAAAGTGCTTCGCGACCGCGGGATTATAGACGAACTGCGCAAAATGGGCGCGACCGATAAGAGTACCGTAATCATCGGCGGAGAGGAATTTGAGTTTATCGACTGAGAATCGTCGCTTTCGCACTCGTTTGTCAACGTATTCGTAGGTTAGACGCAACTAAAATCGGGTTTTTTGCGAGCGGGTTTTAGCGGTTTTAAAAAAGATTGAGTTTTTTTGAGAAATATTAGAAATAACGAAAAAAAAGAAGAAGGATAAAAAGTATGAAGATTGTTTTGTACGGCGATTCGATAACGGATATGGGGCGCGACAGAAGCTCGGTTTTTGCGGGCGGCGCTTTCGGGTGCGGATATTCCGCGCGCGTTGCGGGCGACCTTTACTGCAAAGATTCCGGTAAATACACGGTTATAAACAAAGGTATTTCCGGCAATCGCAGCGTAGATTTATACGCGCGGTTAAAAGAGGACGTGTGGAACGTTCAGCCGGATTTAATCAGCATTTTGATAGGGGTAAACGACGTATGGCACGAAATTTCCCGCGGCAGCGGCGTGGACCTTTCCCGTTTTGAAAAGGTGTACCGCGCGATAATAGAGGAAACGAAAGAAAGATTTCCCGCGATGAAGTTTATTCTTATGGAGCCGTTCGTACTTAAAGGGGCTGCTACGGAAGAAAAGTTTGCGGAGTTTTTGAAAGTTAAAGAATACGCCGCCGCGGTAAAAAAGCTTGCGGAAGAATACGACGCGTATTTTTTGCCTTTGCAGGATAAAATGGACGCGGAAGCCGAAAGACTCGGCGCGGAATACGTTTTGTACGACGGCGTGCACCCCTCGGTCGTCGGCGCGAAAATCATTGCGGACGAGTGGCTTCGGTTATTTTACGAAAAAGCGGATAAATAAGGAGAAAATAATGCTTACGTCAAAACAAAGGGCGAATCTTCGTTCGCTCGCGCAAAATATAGAAGCGATAACGCAGGTAGGAAAGCTCGGCGTGAACGAAAGTTTTCTGGACGGGCTTGACAAAGCTCTTGAAAAGCGCGAACTTGTAAAAATCACCGTTCTTGAAAATTCCGGACTAGACCCGAAGGACGCGGGAACGGAAATTGCGGAAAAACTCGGAGCGGAATTCGTCTGCGCGACGGGAAGAAAACTCGTGTTTTACAGGAAAAGCAAGAGCGATAAGGTTAAACACATAGAGTTTTAGCGGTTTATCCCGTCTTTTTCCCCGCGAAACGGACTAACAGCGCGAATATGAGCATGATTCCGCCCGTCGCGAAGTAATAAATTTTTATCGGAACGAAAAAACCGAATATAACGAAAATCGAGCCGAAAACGAGATAGTTTTTGGCTTTTTTTCTCTCAAAAAGCAGAGAGAAAGAGCCTTTTTTTTCTTTTTCCGGAAGGAGTGTAAAACCCCCTTTCGGCAAAAGGTCGGCATCTTTTAATGCGGAAAAGAATTTTCGCGCGTCGGTAAGTTCTATTTTTCCGTCGAAACGTGCGGCAAAGTTTTGCATTTCGACCGTCGGTTCGGAAGAAACGAGTATTGCGCGGTCGCTTTTAGCGAGTTTGTTAAACGCTTTCACGACGTCGGCTTTCGTAACGGCATCGAATCCGAATTTGAAAAAAACGAATAAGCGGATATTTTTAAAATAAAGCCCGCCGTTTTTCCGTTCGCAACTTTCTCCGCGTTTTTCGGCAACGGCTTTGGCAAGATTTAATACGTTTTTTTGGGCGGATACGTTTATTCTTATAAGAAAATCCGCGTACTCGGCCGCCTCTTTTGCGGAAAAGTTCTTTCTTTCGCGGCGTATCGACAAAAGCTTTGCGCCGAAAATCGCGCAAAGTCCCGAAAAAACACCCGCCGCAACGAGGTTTACGGGAAAGGGCGTAAAATAATTGAAGAATATAAGAGAAACGAAAAAACTCGCCGCGGCTATAAAAAACACGTCGCTCACCGCGGAAAGAGAGAAATTTTTCATATAGTAATTCTCCGTCTTTTTTTGATGAAATTTGCTCTGTCGGCGCAGAAATTATTGCCGAAAAAGCAAGGAATTATACCTGAAAACGGCACGGCGCGAACTTAACGGCGTTTCGCGCGCGAAAAAGTCCTTTACTCGCTTTGCGAAAAAATGTTAAAACGATTGCAATTAAAAGGAAAATATGAGATAATTAAGCCGTGAAAAGAACAGGAATTTTCGGGGGGACGTTTAACCCCGTGCATAAAGACCATATCGCGATGGCGCGTGCGGCTACGGAAAAACTTTCGCTGGACAGGCTTATCGTCGTTCCTACTTTTATTCCGCCGCATAAAGAGGTTTCGCTTGCGCCTGCAAAAGACAGGCTCGCGATGCTTTCTCTGGCGTTTTCCGAAGACGAAAACGTAGAAGTTTCCGATTACGAAACGCAACGCGGGGGAAAGAGCTATACTTATCTTACCGTAGAACACTTTTCGGGCGAAGGCAAACTTTTTTTCATCGTGGGCGGAGATATGCTTGCGGACTTTAAAACCTGGCGGTATCCGGAACGCATACTTGCCGCCGCCGATCTTGCGGCTTTCGGCAGACGCGGATTTGCGGAAGACGCGGAGAAGGAACGCGAATACTTTAAAAAAACGTTCGGTAAAGAATTTATCGCTCTCACGTTCGACGGCGCGGGCGATTCTTCCACGGAGATTAGGGTATATAACTCTTTGGGGCTCGATATATCCGGGTTTACCGATTCGCGAGTTGCGGAATATATAAAGAAAAACGGGCTTTACGCAGGCGGCGCGGCGGAAAAGTACGTAAGAGAACGTTTGCCCGAAAAAAGACTTATTCATACCGCTAACGTTGCGGTTTGCGCTCTTAAAAAAGCCAAAGAAACAGGACTTTCGGAAGAAAAAATTCTTACCGCCGCCGTTTTACACGACTGCGCGAAGTACGCGGATATGAAAGACTATCCCGATTTCACGTTGCCCGAAGGCGTACCCGAACCCGTTGTGCATTCTTTTCTCGGCGCGTATATCGCGGAGAACGTCGTCGGGGTAAAAGACGAAGAAGTTTTAGACGCGATACGATATCATACTTCCGGAAAAGCGAAGATGACCACGCTCGGAAAACTGATATTCGTTGCGGATATGATAGAAAAGGACAGAGATTACGAAGGGGAGGAAACGCTGCGCCGAAAGTACGACGAGGGGCTTGACGAGTGTTTTAAGGCGTGCCTTAAAGAAGAGGTCGTCCACCTGATAAATAAAAAAAGATATATATTCGGAGAAACGCTTAACGCTTACGAGTATTATATAAACAATAACGGAAAATAATAAAAAACGAACGAAAACAACGACAAGGAGAAAATATGACTTCGACGGAATTCGTGGATAAAATTTGCAAAGTGCTTAAAGATCACAAGGCGGAAGATATAGTCGCCGTAGACGTGAAAGGCAAAACGGACGTGGCTGATTACTACGTTATAGCGGGCGGCAGGAGTATGACGCACACTCGTTCGCTTATCGAACACGTAGAAGAAGAAATGGAAAAGGAGGGCGTTTCGCCTACGCGCGCGGAAGGTCTGCGCGAGGGGCGTTGGGCGGTTCTCGATTACGGCGACGTTCTCGTTCATATCTTTAACGACGAAACGAGACTGTTTTATCATTTAGAGCAGCTTTGGGACGACGGCAGCAACGTTAAAAAATATTAAAATTTCTCTCCGCGAAAAGGGAGCCTGAAAGAGCGGCTTTGCGTGGCAAAGCATTTCGTAGCGAATTCGCGCGCGGTAATTTCGAGCGTAGTAATTTCGAGCGTAGTAATTTCGCGAGTAGTAATTTCGTGCGGAGCGGTCAGCCCGACTTGCGCACGTAAATTCTGTCTACGTTATCGGGGTCTATTTCTATTGTTCGCACGGCTTTTCTTTTCCGCCTTATCGGGGGAGAGAGCTTTTCGGGGAGCTTGCGCTCGGCGTGAAGAGAGGTTTTTTGCGGCTCTTCGCCCGTCAGTCTTACGGATTTATTTATCTTTGTAAAAAAGCGTTCTTTTATGTACGAAATAAGGTTTTTCGCTCCGAGAGTTATGCAAACGGAAAGCCCGAAAAACAGCAGCAGGAAGAACGGTCCCGCAACGTAAGAAGGAATATTCGTCATTTTCACCACCCGAAAACATTATAGCTTCGGCTGCGACGTGTATTTTAACGTTATTTGTTGAAAAACGTACCTTTTTATCAAACGGAGGTTAATAAAAATGTCGGGAATTAAAAATTTCTTTAATAAATTGTTTAATAAAAACAAAGCGGCGAAAACGGGTTCGGCAAAAGCGGACTCGGCAGACTTTGCCGGCGGCGGAGCCGAAAAACAAAATACCGGCGCGGCAGAGCTTAATGCAAAAGCTTCCGAAAATTCCCCAAAAATGATAGAGGGCGGCAAAGTGATTATTCTGCCCGGAAAAACGGAAACCGCTTTAAGGGAAGAAGGCGATTTTTCCGAAACGCAGACCTC
>CAKQEE010000024.1 GCA_934230055.1 uncultured Clostridia bacterium | reverse complement strand
TGCTTAAAATCGTTACTTCATCTGCCGAAGAAAGCATTCTTTTATATTCTTTTTTTTGCTCTTCGGTAAACTTTTTATCCTGGTCTTTACACGGAACGCAAGCGATTAACGTTATGTTTTCGGTTTTTCGCAATTCTTCCAGCGCATGAAAACATTCCGTATCGAAACCTAACGCCATACCTATTAAAAAACAATCGTATCCGTCCGCAATAACTTCTTTTAACGCGGAAACGAGTTTATCGTTATCGAAATCTTTATTTAAACCTCTATGCCCCGTTACGGCGCAAGTTTTACACGGGTTTATCATTTTATCGTTTATCAACAATTCGCTCATAACGGTTTAGATTTTATTTTTCCGTTTGCTCGCGGATATTTGCCGTCTGTTTTAAAAACCTTTTCTATGATTATTGCGGTGCGGTCAAACTCGAAAAGTTTTCTGTTTACAACCTCTTTAACGCACCCTCCGAGGGTTTTTATCGCATGTAAAGCCTCTTTTAACTCTTCTTCCGCTTTAGCCTTGTACGCCGTAAATTCGCCGCCGATTTTTACGAAAGGCAGGCAATACTCCGCAAGAACGTTAAGCCTTGCGACCGCTCTTGCGGTACACACGTCGTAATTTTCTCTGTATCCCTCTTTTTTAGCGTAATCTTCCGCCCTGCCGTTTAAAACCTTTACGTCTTTTAATTCTAATTTATCGACAACGGCTTGTAAAAATTCGCATTTTTTACCTGTCGCCTCAATCATCGTAACGCTTAACTCGGGCTTTATTATTTTAAGCGGAATAGCGGGAAAACCGCCGCCGGAACCTATATCTATAAGAGTTTTGCCTTTTATTTTATCCGCAAACAAAACGCTGTCTATAAAGTTCTTTTTATAAACGTCTTCTCTTCCTTTTATCGCGGTTATGTTGAATTTATCGTTATATATGGTAAGTAAACCGTAATACTCTTCAAACATATCCAGTTCCGCGTCCGTAACCGTTAAACCGCATTCTTTAAACTTGTTTTTCATACAAGCAAAGTATAACACACGCCGGTGTTTTTAACAATTAAAATTTTATCTACTTTTAAAATTTAACAAAGTTGAATTTAACGTGTAATATTCGCTTTTTACGCTTATATTCATTTTTTTATTCTTAACTATAAACTTCACTTTTCCGCTTTAAATTTTATTTTGAAAAATTATACGAACTATTCTACAATTTATACACCGATTATCAACTTAAAATTCAACTTTTATTCAACCGCTTTTTTACTTTTATTTATTTAACGAAAACGATTGTTTTAACAATTTAACGCTCTCTACTAATTTATAATATTACTATTTCAAAAATAATTTAAATAAAAAAACAAACACGGCAAAATCATGACAAACAAAAAAGCAAGGCTTAAAACGGCGATTTTCTTTTCCTTAAAATCCTTGATTTTTGCGGCGCGATATTATATAATGGATAAGTAATTATAAACGATATATCTAAATTTTATTTACGGAGAAATTTATGAAAGTTATTTGCGACGGGTTAGAATTATCCGATGCGGTGTTGAAAGTCAGCAAGGCGCTTGCGGTTAAAAGCGTAAATCCCGTTTTAGAGGGTATTAAAATAATCGCCGCGGGCGACAGTTTAACTCTTATCGCCACCGATACCGAACTTACCATAGAGAAAAAGATTAAAGCGGACGTATTAATGGAAGGCGAAACGGTAGTCGTAGGTAAATATTTCGTCGATTTTGCAAAAAAACTCGAAAGAGAACAAGTAGAACTTTCTCGCTTGTACGATTCTCAATTGCTTATAAAATATTCCGATTCGGAAAGCGAATTACAGGTTTTCCCTGCGGAGAACTTTCCCGAATTCAATAAAACGGAAGAAGATTATTTCGTATTACAACAATCCGAATTCAAAAAGGTAGTCGAACGCACGATAATAGCATGTTCTACGGACGATTCCCGCCCGATACTTAAAGGTTGCCTTTTCGATATAAACGATAATCTTTTAACCGCGGTCGCGCTCGACGGGTTCAGAATGGCGGTAGTTAAAAAAGAGGTTAAAGCGAGCAATAACTTAAAAGCCGTTATACCCTCCAAAACGCTTATGGAAATTACCCGCCTTTTATCCGGCGACGACGAAGAACTTAAAGTTCACGTACAGAAAAATTCGCTTTACGTCGAATTCGATAACACTATAATTTATTCAAGACTTATCGAAGGAGAATTTGTTAAATACAATCACATACTTCCCGCAACTTTTGAAAACGCGGTTACGGTAAATCGCCAGGCGTTTTTAAACAGTATCGAGAGAGCGTCTATCGTAGCGAGAAACGACAGGTACAACGTTATAAAGTTCGATATTAAAGAAAACGTGATGACTGTGTTTGCAAAGTCCGAAGTCGGTAACGTAAACGAAAACGTAAACGTGAATTTAACCGGCAAAGATATGACGATAGCGTTTAACGGAAAATATCTTACCGATTATCTCAAAATAGCGGGCGTGGATTTTATCAACATAAACCTTAATTCGCCGATAGACCCGTGCATTATAACCCCCGTCGGAAAAGAAGATTTTATGTATCTCGTTCTTCCGGTAAGAATAAACGGTTAAATTATTTGACAAAACGCAAAAATATCTATACAATAGATATGCTAAAATAAAAAAACTACCGATTCGGAGAGAAAAAATACTATGAAGCAGACTTATCAGCCGAAAAAAAGACAGAGAAGCAAAGTACACGGATTCAGGAAAAGAATGAAAAGCAAAACGGGAAGAAACGTTTTAAAAAGAAGACGCAATAAAGGTCGTCATCACATTTCCGCTTAGTTAAAGGCAAGGGAATGAACCGTACCGATTTAAGGTTAAAAAAAGAAAAAGATTTCAATCTTGTTTTTAAAAAGGGAAAAAGACTGTTTTCTTACAGTCTTTCCCTCGTGTATTTACCCGCCGAAGAATTGAAGGCGGGTTTTGCCGTAAGTAAAAAACACGGCGGAAGCGTTAAAAGAAACAGAATAAAAAGACTTTTAAGGGAATCTTTCAGAAGTTTTACGCCGCAAATAGGCAAAAACTTCTTTTTTGTATTCATTCCTAAAATAAAAGAAGAATATTCGCTTAAAGAGTTTAAAAGGGATATGGGATACGTTTTGAATAAAGGCGGATTTTTTAATGAAAAATATTCCGGTGCTTGTCAGCGTTAAGCTGATAAGGTTTTATCAAAAGCATTTATCCTACGGTAATTGCAGATATTTTCCCTCTTGCTCACAATACGCGATAGAAGCTCTTTTAAAACACGGCTTTATAAAAGGGTGGGGGCTTGCCGTTTGGCGTATTTTGCGTTGTAATCCTTTCAGCCGCGGCGGAACCGATAAAGTTCCCGATAAAAAGAACATAGTAAAATGGGTGTATTAAAATGGTAGATCCTATAATAACTTCTATAAGTCTTGCCGCTCCATCTACGGGCAGCTTTTTAGTGGATATAATTTTATGGCTGGTTAAAGGTACCGGTTCGGTCGCGCTCGGCGTCGTGCTGTTTACAGTTATATTAAAGCTTATAACCCTGCCGTTTGATTTTATATCCCGTTCTTCGATGCGCAGAAACTCCATAAAAATGGAAGAAATGCGCCCCGAGCTTGAAAAGCTTCAAAAGCAATACGCCGATAATAAAGACCTTTACAATCAGAAAATGATGGCTCTTTATAAAAAGAACGGCTATTCGATGTTCGGAAGCTGTTTGCCTACCATTATAACGCTCGTTATATTCATCGTTGCGATAAACGCTTTCAACGACTATTCGAGATTTCAGAATCACGAATATTTTTACGATATGACGGTATCGTATAACTCCGTTTTATACGAAGGTTTGGAAAAAGACGATACCTATATAAAGGTTGAAGAAGGCGTTCTCGTTATAGACGATAAAGCTATTAAAAACAAAGCGAAAGAAAGCGAAAACGGCAGATTTACCGTAGGCGAGGGCGAAAACGCTCACGAAATAATCGTGGAAAAAATCGCCGTTAAGCAAGACGGTTATCCTTCCGAAATAGAAGTTATCTATACCACAAATTCTTACGTTTATTATTATCAGAACGAAAACGGAAGAATGTTTTTCGTCGCGAGAAAAGACGGCTTAAACGGCGGCAAACTCGCTTCCGACTTAAACGATAATCTTATCGTAAAAACGGAAAAAGGAAACAAAACCTTTAACGAGGCTTCCGATTCTTCGCTCGGCGAAAACGCCATGACCGAAAAACAGTTTTTGATAAACGTTTGCAGTCAGCGTTCGGCGGAAACTTTCAATAACAACGGTTCGTCTTTTTTGTGGGTTAAAAACATTTGGGTTACGGACAGCGCGACCGCTCACCCGGTGGAAAGTTTTACGGACTTTAACAACAAGCACGGCAAGCGCGAGGGCGGAAGTTGCAGTTGCAGCGGAAAGGTTATTCCTATAATAGAATCGGAAGACGATTATAATAATCTTACGGCAAAACTCGGCGATAAAAAGTCCGCGCCGAACGGATATTATATTTTCGTAATACTTACCGCCGGCATTTCGCTTCTTACCCAGCTCGTTATGAGTAAAGGTCAGAAAGCGCAGATGGAACTTCAAACGGTAGACGGACAAGGCGCGCAAACGCAAAAAATGATGATGTGGATGATGCCTATAATGATGGCGGTGTTCGCGTTCATGTATACCGCGGCGTTCTCTATATATATAGTTTTAAGTTCGATCATAAGTATGCTGTCAACGGTGGCGATAAATAAAATCGTCGATAAAAAATATAAAAAAAGTAGCGGCGATTCCGAGGTTATCCGCAGTAAAAAAGTTATAAGAGAGGCGGAAGAAGAAAAAAAAGCCGCCGAAGAGAAGAAAAAACAGGCTAAAACCAAAAAGAAAAAAGAAGTTCTCGAAGGCGGAGATTTCCTTTCCGGAGAAGCGGATAAGAAAAAGCACGTTCGCGGAAGAATTAAATAATCGCGGAAAAAACAGGTGCGGAGCAAAGCCGCGAGGTTATCGGTTTTAATTCTGTTTTTAAAAAAGTTTAAGCAATGTTTAAGCGGAGCAGAAAATCCCGAAATACAGAACGATATTTCCGTTTGCGGCGGTTACGCGCCGAAAAGAGAAGCGGATAAAAGGAGATATAATGGAATTTACAGGTAAAACCGTTAAAGAAGCGGTTGAGGAAGGCTTAAAAGCACTCGGCGTCACGGAGGACGCGGCGGTAATCACCGTAAAAGAAGAACCGGTCAGGGGATTATTCGGCAAGCTTAAAGGAAAAGCGGTTGTGGAAATAACCGTTAAAGAGGAAGAAAAACCCGCGGAAGATGCCGCGAAAACTTCTTCCGAATGTGATGATTCCTGCGAAAATTGCGAAGAAGATTGTAACGTTAAGGAAGTGGTTTTCCTTAAAAAGGTTTTGGAGCTTTTGGATATAGACGCCAAAGTCAAAAAGGGTACGGACGGCGAAAAAGAGGTTTTGACGCTCGTAACCGATTCTTCTTCTTCCGTAATAGGATATCGCGGAGAGGTTTTAGACGCTATTCAGACGCTTACGGGAGCCGTTGCCAACATCGGCAATAAGGTTTATAGAAAAGTAGTGGTCGATTGCGAAAACTATCGCGACCGCAGAGAAGAAACTCTTGTAAGACTTGCCAAAAAGCTTGAAGAAAAAGCGACGGAGATGAGAAGAGACGTTCAGCTCGAACCGATGTCTCCGTTTGAAAGAAGAATAATTCACACCGCGCTTGCGGAAAGCACTACCGTTACCACCAAGAGCGAGGGTAAAGAACCCAACCGCTACGTGGTTATCGTTCCCAACGACAGAGAAGAAGGCTCCAAACCCTACAACGCGGGTGCGAGTCGCGACCGCGGCAGGGGCGGTAGAGATTTCGGCGGTAGAAGCGGTAACCGCGGATACGGTAACCGCGGCGGAAGAAACGACCGCGGAGACAGAGGCGGATACGGCAGAGGCAGAAACGAAAGAGACGGCAATCGCGGCGGGTACAACAAAGGCGGTAACCGCGGCGCGGGCGAAGAGAGAAAGAAAAGCTCGTTCGGCTTCGGCACTTATCTCGGAAACAGCTTTAAAGATAAAAACTGATATAGAAAACCCCGAGAGCGAACAGGCTTTTCGGGGTTTCATGCAAAAAAAGGAGAGTATTATGGAAGTAGTTATAACGAAAGACAATTACGAAAAAGAGGTTTTACAGTCGGAAGTTCCCGTAATTCTGGATTTTTGGGCTACGTGGTGCGGACCTTGCAGAATGATTGCGCCCGAACTTGAAAAGTTAGACGAATTAAAAGGCGGCGCGATAAAGGTCGGCAAAGTGAACGTAGACGACGAAGAGTGGCTTGCGGCGAAATTCGGCATAGAAGTTATTCCGACGCTCGTTTTAATAAGCGGCGGAGAAGAGAAAAAGCGCGTCACAGGCTATTATAAATCGAGCGAATTAGAAGAAAAGCTCCTCGGCTAAACGATACGGATTGCTTTTCACACGAAAACTAAGATGAAGAAAGAAGTTCGTAAGAAAAACGGACTTCTTTTTATATTTTGTGTGAGGTAAGCGGATAGTATAAATTATCGCCGTTGCAACCCGCCCGAAAACCCCCGACTTTTAATAAGCCGGGGGGATATAAATAAATTCGGTTTTTTTACTTATTTCGTTCGCGGAAATTTTCTTTAAGGAATTCGGCGGAAAAGCCTTTTGCGGCGGCAACGGCGCGGGAGGTTAAATCTTCTTTCGTGCCGTCGTTAAGTATCACCGTGTAGCCCGATAAATCCGCTTTCGAATAATCCGTTTGGCGGGAAAGCCGCGCCGAAAACTCTTTTTCGTTAAGCCCCGAACGTTTTTTAACGCTTTCTTCGCGTTCGGACTTTTCGCGCATAATGACCAGAACTTTATCAAAATCCTTTTGCTTATCGAACTCGAATAAAAGCGGAACTTCTATAAAAACCACGCCCTTTTTTGCTTTTGCTTTTTTCATTGCCGCGCGATATACGGGAGCGGTTACCTGTTCGGATAAAATCTTATAATTTTCGCCGCCAGCAAACGCAAGCCGGGAAAGCTCTTTTTTATCGACCTTCGGGAAAAGCGTGCCTTTTATTGCGGAAGGAAAAAATTTTTTCAGCTTTCTTAAAAAGGAGGGGGATTTATAAAGCCCGGCACAGATTTCGTCGCAGGAAATGACGGGATAGCCCGCCTCTTTAAGCGCATTCGCCGCCGTGCTTTTTCCGCTGCCTATTCCGCCCGTTATAGCAACGAGAAAATTATTTTTCTTATCAAGGCGTTTTTCTCCGCGTTTTAACGAGCAAAAAGAGTCGCTTTTATTTAGCGTCATACCACGTTTCCCCCGAACCGAGTTCGACCGTAAGCGGTACGGAAAGCTTTACCGCACCCTCCATTTCTTCTACGAGTATTTTCTTAACCCGTTCCGTTTCCGAGCGGAGCGCGTCTATAATAAGTTCGTCGTGAACCTGCAAAATGAGTTTGGAAGAAAGCCCTTCTTTTTTAAGTCTGTCGTGAACACCGAGCATAGCGAGCTTTATAATATCCGCGCTGGAACCTTGAAGCGGCATATTCATTGCGGCGCGTTCCCCGAACGAGCGGAGATTGAAGTTAGAGGCGTTGATTTCTTTAATATAACGCCTTCTTCCGAGCATCGTAATCGCGTAGCCGTGTTCTTTTGCAAAAGCCACGTTGTCGTCCATATATTTTTTTACTTCCGGATATTCTCTGAAATATCCCGCGATATATTCTTTTGCGGCGGCGGGCGAAACTTTAAGCGATTTTGCAAGCCCGTATTCGGAAATGCCGTATATAATGCCGAAGTTCACGGCTTTTGCGGCGCGCCGCATTTCGGGAGTGACTTCCGCAAGACTTACGTTAAACACTTTGCTCGCCGTTTCCGCGTGAACGTCGTGACCTTCTGTGAACGCTTTTATAAGCCCTTCGCAACCGGAAAAAGCCGCAAGAAGTCTTAATTCTATCTGCGAATAATCCGCGCCGATAAGAATATGGTTTTCGTCTCTCGGCACGAAAAATTTTCGGAGTTCTCTGCCTTCCTCTTCGCGAACGGGAATATTCTGTAAGTTCGGTTCTTTTGAAGAAAGCCGCCCCGTCGCGGTTACCGTCTGATTGAAAGAGGAAAAAACAAGTCCCGTTTTCTTGTCGATAAGCGGTTTAAGTCCCTCGACGTAGGTGGAAAACAGCTTTTGTATTCTGCGGTAGGAAAGAATGAGCGGCACTATGGGGTGCGCTTCTTCTATCGCTTCCAAAACCTCCGCGGAAGTAGAATACCCGCGCTTGGTTTTTTTTGCTTTTCCAAGCTTCATTTTGCCGAATAAAACATCGCCGAGCTGTACGGGAGAGTTCACGTTAAGGTCTTTTTCGCCCGCGTATTCGCGTATTTTTGATTCGAGTTCGTCAAGTGTTTTCTTAAAGTTCAGTCCCGCTTCCGAAAGGGCTTCGTAATCCACCTTAAAGCCCGCCGTTTCCATATCGAAAAGCACGTTCACGAGCGGAAGCTCTACTTCGGAATACAGTTTTTGCATATTTTCTTCCGCAAGCTTTTTGCTTAACCTGCCGAAGATTTTAAAAAGCGAAAAGGCGGGTAAATCCACGTTCTCGTCGTATTCTTCTATCGTTTCTATAAGAGAAGCGGTTTTTCCCGTAAAGTCCGCAAGGTATTTTATAAGCGTTAAATCGTCCGCGGGCGCACATAGCGCAAAACCCGCCTCGCACAGCCTGTGCATAAACTCTTTTTTATCGAAAAGTATAAGCTTTTCTGCAAAGCTTTCCCCGCCGAAAAGAGGGGAAAGCGCGCCTAATACTTCCGATAAATTGAATCCGTCGTCGATAAGCATTTCTTTTATAGCGAAAATATATTCGGTATGCTCTTCTTCCGAATAAACGTCCGCCCTGTTCGGAAGAAGGGTAAGCGCGCACCTTCCGCAAATATTTCTCGGGTTAAAATCGGAAAGTATTTTTACCGCTATCGTTTTCGGTGGCGCAACGACTTCCTCCGCCGTTTCTCGGTCGGCTTCGGTTTTTTCCGCAACGGGGGTTGCCGAATGATTTTCTGCCGTCGCATTGCCGAAAGAATTTTCGGAAACTTCCGTAGAAAGATTATTTTCGGCGGAATTCGGATCCTCGAAAAGGGAGAGCTTTGAAGAAAGCGCCTTAAATTCGAGCGTGATGAACTTTTTTCTCACCGCGTAGGGGAAAGGCAGGCGAAAGCGCATATCGTTTACGGAAAAGTCTATGCCGCAATCGGTGTTTATGGAGGCAAGCGTGTAGGAAAGGCGGGCATTATTTTCGTCCTCTTTCAGTTTTTCTTGCAGTTTGCCGCCGACTTCTTCTATATGCGAATAAACACCTTCAAGCGTTCCGTATTTAAGGAGGAGGGTTTTTGCGGTTTTTTCGCCCACGCCCTTAACGCCGGGGATATTGTCGGAAGAGTCGCCCATAAGTGATTTCAGGTCTATTATCTGCGAGGGGATAAGCTCCGTTTTTTCGGTAAAATTCGCGGCGTTATATTCTTCGAGCTCGGTAATTCCGCGCTTCGTAAAGAGTACGGAAACGTTTTCGTCCACCAGCTGAAAGGAATCTTTGTCCCCCGTGATGATAAAGGTTTTCATTCCCGAACGCTTTGCAATCGTGCCGATAACGTCGTCCGCTTCCACGCCCTCTTTTTCGTAAATCGCAATATTCATAAGCCGCAAAACCTCTTTTATAAGTGGCACCTGAACGCGCAGCTCGTCGGGCATAGGCTTTCTCGTTCCCTTATAATCCGCATACATTTTATGGCGGAAGGTGGGGGCTTTAAGGTCGAACGCGACCGCAAGGTATTCGGGCTTTACGTCCGAAGAAATTTTTATAAGCATATTCACAAACCCGAAAACGGCGTTCGTGTAAAGTCCGTCTTTTGTGGAAAGAACGGGCATTGCGTAAAACGCGCGATTTAACAGGCTGTTTCCGTCGATAAGAACTAATTTTTCCATAAAACCCCTTTATCCGCTTGCAATCTTGCCGAAAGTATGGTATTATAATTCGGCAAACAGGTTTAGCGGACTGCAATACCAAGGTATTATACCCGTATCCGAATAATATTTTAACAAAAAACCGCGCCGATTGCAACGAAAAGTAATATAAAAACGCCGCTGTGGTGAAACTGGCAGACGCGCCGGACTCAAAATCCGGTGGACTCATCCTCCGTGTCGGTTCGAGTCCGACCAGCGGCACCAAAAAAGCAAAGGCAGCAGAAGCTGCCTTTGTTTTTTTGTATTGCCGCGGTCAGGACGAGAAGCGAAGGTTCGGGCGAAGCCCTGCGTAGCGAGGAATCGTAAAGCCGCGACCGACCGGCGGCACCAAAACAAGAATAAAACGAACCTTGATTTTAGTAATAAACTTGATATGAGGTCAAGCATTACGCCGTAACGATTCCGCAAGGCTCGTTAAAAAATCGTTGCAAAGCGGCAAGCTCGGTAAAATTATTTCGGGAGCGCGTTCTGATTTTTAACGGAAAAATTCTTGATGTCGCGCAAAAAAGTAAAAAAGCAAAAAAAGACAAGAAAAAAGCGGGTGCGTATGATAAAATAAAAAAGAGGTAAAAAATGATTATACAAAAAATCGTCGAATACGTTGAAAAAAATCTTACGGGGAAAATCGACTACGACGAGCTTTCCCGCGAGTGCGCCGCGAGCAAATATAATATGATGAGAATTTTTTCGGCTTTAACGGATTATACCATAGCCGAATACGTGAGAGAAAGAAGGCTTTCGGAAGCGGGAAAAGCTCTTTGCCAAACGATGGAGAGAATTATAGAAATCGGGTTTAAATTCGGGTACGCCACCCACGAAAGTTTTACGAAGGCGTTCGGGGCGTTCAACGGGATTACGCCGAGCGAGTGCAGAAAAACAAAACGGTATAAAAACGTACCGCCGATAAGCTGCATCGAAGAGAAAACAAT
>CAKQEE010000023.1 GCA_934230055.1 uncultured Clostridia bacterium | reverse complement strand
GGTTACGGCAAACAACAAAAGCGTGTTGCCGAACCCTGCGAACAGTTCCTTCATAATTATTTCAAAATTCATCTTTCAACTTTATATCGAACCTGTCATGCGTTTGCGTTTATATAGTAGTTTGCCATAACCGAATCTATTACGACTATATCGACCGAACCCGCTTTAAGCTGATTGAACGCTTGGAGCTGACTCGGGTATACCATTTTTTCTTTTCCGAGCTTTTTCGCGTCGATAACTTCTTCGCCCGCAGAACCTTTTTCCGCACCCACTACCGCATTTGCAAAAGTAGCGGTGTCTTTCGTATACTTTCCTTCGTCTGCCTTTCTTATCACGGCAACCTGATTGTTATAAAGATACGGCACGGAAATACACATATTTTCCTTTCTGTCGTCGGTTATGGTAAGTCCGTTCCAGATAAGGTCTATCGTGCCGTCCGCAAGGTTTGTTTCCTTCGCGCTCCACGTTATCACCTGAAATTCGAGCTTTATATCGAGCGAATATTTTTGATTGAGATATTTTACGACTTCTTTTGCGAGGTCGGTATCGAAACCTACGAATTCGCCCTTATCGTCGGTAAAAGCTATCGGCGCGTAAACGGTGTAGCCGACGATTATCTTGCCGGAAGCTTTTATCTTCTCCCAACTGTCGTCCGCCGCCCCCGCGAGCGGATTAACCGTTTCGTCCGTTATCGCAAGTTCGCTCGTAAGCCCGTACTTTTCCGCAACCGACTTGCAACCCTCGCCGCGAATTGCGATAAGCGCGTCGTTGATTTCGGAAATAAACGCTTTATCTTCCTTTCTTCCCGCAATTCCGTAAGTTTCGCGAACGAGAACGAGATCTTTCACAATCGCCGTTCCCTCTTTCTTGCCCTCTTTGCCGCACGCCGCAAATCCTATCGCCGCTACGGCAAGAATACACGCCAAAACCGCAGTTAATACCTTTTTCATTGATTACCTCCTTCTTGCGCGCCGTAAGATTCTTTGCGCGCTTCACTTTATTACTTTAATTTGTTAAAGTATCTACATTATACTTTATTACGATAAAGTTGTAAAGCGTTTTGAGGGCATATTTTAAAGTTTTTTAAAAAAAATTGATATTTTTTTGTAAAAGCTTTTTCGTGTTACAAAAAAGCCCGCCCCGCGGCAAAACCGCGATAATTATTTATAAATCGCTATTATTTGCGATTGTTTTGTTTTTTTCTCCGTTTATAATATTCATAATCTTCCGAATCGCGGAGAAGTTTTATGTATAAAAAATTAAAAAATTCGCCTTTCGCGACACTACGTCATAAAAAAGAAAAAGGAAACGGTTTTTTCCGTCTCCTTATTTATACGGTTTTTATTTGTATCTTTTATCTATCCTTTTCCCTTTGCTCCGCCGCGCGCGCTTTTTCCGTTTGCGAAAAAACTTTTGCGGCGACCTTTCGCGAAAACGGCGGCTATGCGCGCATAATCACCGAGGACACCCCCTTTTACAGCGACGCAAGCGGCAAAACGCTCCTTTTTTATCTCCCCTATACATATTATGTAAAGGTGCTTGAAGAGGGCGCGTTTTATACTCACGTAGAGTGTTACGGCACGGGCGGCGCGGCGGCGATAGACGGTTTCGTTCCATCCGATATGCTTTATTACGATGGTTTGAGCGTTAAAAATCCTTATGCGGAGATAAAACTCACCACTCTTTCCTCCGCGGTGCTTTATTCCGATTCTTCTCTTACAACCGCTTTGCAATACGTTTTTTCGGGCAGAACGCTCAATTATTACGGCGCGCTTCCCCTCGGCGAAAACTCTTTTATATACTTCGTGGGGTATAACGACCGTTTGGGATACGTTAAAGAATCGGACGTAATGCCGTTTACGCTTGAAAATCACCCGAACGAACTGACTTTTATCCCCAAAGAAGAACCCGAACCCGCCCCTTCCTCAGATGATAAGCAAGATGAAAGCAACTCAAAGCAGCCAACTTTCACTTTACGCGTTTTGATAATCGCAAGCCTGCTGTTTGCCGGGATAACAGCTTTGTTCGTGGCTTTCCGTAAAAAGCCCGAAAAGCACGCCGCTGCGGGGTATTACGACGAAAATGACTACGAATGACCTTTAAGAAACGCTCGACTTCCTTAAAGAAATATCGGAAATCTTCTCTCTGCGCTCCTTTTTAAGGCTTATTTCGTAAACTCTTTTCCCCTTTCTTTCGGGCGCGGGGGTTCTTTTTGCCGTTTCCTCACGAAGCTTAACCCTCGCGCACAACTCTTTTATAAATTCCACCGAAAGGTAGTCCCGCTCGAAAACCTCGTCCGTAATGCCCGCCTCTTCCATAAGTCGCGCAAATTTATCCGAAACGCGCTGTTGTTTTCTGAAATATCTTCTGGAAGAAACGTCTCCCTCGGGCATCGTCTCTTTCGTGCGAAGATGAAAATATTTAAATTCGAGCAAAGCAAGCTCTTCTTCGGAAAGCTTTTTCAGCGCTTCCGAAACACAGCCTTTAAGCACGAGAAGGTTGGCGTTCTGAACGCCGAGATTTACCATTTTTTCGCATTGCGAAAGGCAGGGCGAAAAATCGGTCATAGAAGATAACGCTCTCTTTTCCAAAAGCTCGTCTATCTGCTCGTTCACCTTGTCTATGCAAGGAAAGAGATAAAGCACGGTTTTTGCATAAAACTTTTTCATTGTAGGATTCCTCCCGAAGTTGTTTTTGTCCTCGAAAACACCCATATTATATTGCCTCGTTTTTCGGTAGTCAATATTTTATGTCACAAACTCCGAACATTTGTTCGTGTTTTTTCTACATAATACTACATTATATTGCCATATGATTGTCATATTATATCGAATATTTTGACGAAAACGCAAAAATCGGGTAGAAAAAAGTCGCATGTAAAAACTCTTTATGAAAGCATACGGAATTCGCTTTTTTTATAGACAAAAACCAAATTATATGGTAAAATATCTCTTATGAACGCTAAACGAAAGAGGCGCGCAACTTTCGCGCCGTTGATTTTAATAACGATACTCGCCATCTGCGCGAGCATAACGCTCGCTCTTTTTTCGGGCGCGAAAAACAGGGCTTTTGCGGATGGCACGGCGTCGGCCGAAAAATCTTCCGCCGTTCTGCCCTCTTCCCCCCTCGAATACCTCGCTCTTACCGAGCCGCGCGGCGCGTGCTATTTTGGCGGTAACTACGCGGTTATAGAGGGAAAAACGGTAAGAATATTCTACGAAGACGGTACCGAAACCACTCTTACGGGCTTCGTTTCTTTGGGGCAGATAAAGTTTTATAACGAACGCTCCTTACTCGTTTCCGATAACGGTTCTATATACTATATAGACCTTTCGGACGCAGCGCGGCAGAAAAAAATGGTGACGGGCGGCACTTTTTTCGATTTTAACAACGAATATCTTATAACCGTTTTCAGCCAAATACTTTTCGTGTTCCGCATTTCGGAGGCTCTCGACTACGCGACGGACAAGGCGGCAGACCTGAAAAGCATAGTGGAACTCGGCAACGCCAACGGCGAACGTCCGATAGCCATAAACGACAAAAACGAAGTATTCTATTTGAGCGGCAGAACGGATATAAGACTTAACGTTTACGACGTTGCGGAAGAAACTACGGGAGAACTGGTTAAAAACATTACCGATATAACCCCCTCTATAATGGCTGCAAACGGAGAAAACATATACTTCGTTTCCGCGGGCAATCTCTATTCCCTTTCGGTTACGGAGGGCGCGACGCCCGTAAAGCTCGTCATTCCCGAAACGCCTTACGAACTTGGCAACGTGCGCGCGGCTGAAGGGCTTTCTTTTAAGAACGGAAACCTTCTTATAACGGACAAAAATCAGCAGGCGATTATGGAATTCGCCGTCAAAGAAGAAACCCTCGAATACACGGGCTTCGCCATCGCAAGCGGAAGGTCAGCATACAATAGAATCGGCAGAAACGTTTCTTCCGTGGCAAGATACGGCAATTTCGTAGCCGCGTTAGACGACTTTAAGCTTACAATAATCAAAACGGGTGAAAAACCCGAAAATCTCGACGGCTACGATAAAAACTCTTTTATAAACCTGTTCGTCGGCGAAGCTCCTTCCCTTTTCTCTCTCGGCGCAAACACGCTGATAACCGTTTCCGGCGGAAAAATCACGGGCTATAAAGCGGCGGAAGAAGCAAACGACTTAACAGGGTTTACGGAAGTTTCCGAAGTTGCGGGCATAGACCGCAATATAAAAGCGGTAACCTATCAGAGCGGATATTACTACGTTCTCGCCGCGGACGACGGGAGTTCTTCTAACAACGCTTACGTATACAAGGTCAGCGAAAGCACTTTTTCTACAACGGGCGAACCGGTAGTATTTTACGGACAGGCAAACGCGAACAAAATAGCGGCGGACGTTTACGGAAACGTTTACGTTGCGGACGACGCTTCGATTTATAAAAATTCGTACGTGAGCAACTTTTCCTCCCTCGGTGCGAAATCGCTTTTCACCGACCTTGCGGGCGTTCTTTACGGCGTTATCGAAGGAAAGATTTATTATTACGTTCCGCAAGACGGAGAGGAAGGCGAATGGGTGCTTGCGGAAGACCTCGGTTTCGGTGACATAAAAGGGGCGGCGGCGTATTTCGATAAAACCGAAGTGTTCTTCGTAACCGAAAGCGGAGAATATCTTTACAAAACCGATAGTCTTAAAAACGTTGCGGTAAACTCCGCGATTATCCCTACCGACTTTTTGAACAGAACCGCTCTTTCATACGGCGATTCCGTTTCACAAGGTCTGAATAAGTTGAACTATTATAAAATAGCGGAGAGCAAAACCACGGTTTCGGGCTTCGGATATAACGTAAACGCCTATTTTGCGGACTATTCCGCAGGCGAAGGCACGGCGTTTAAGTTCGGCGGGCTTGCCCCGACGGAGAGCGAATATATCTCGGTCGGCGAAATAAAGCTTGACACGGCACTCGGCAAAAAATTAAAGCTCCTCGTTCTCGCGGCGCAAAACGGAGTGGTGCTGATAGATTCGGCGCAGACGGAAACTCTTGTCAAATCCGCCGCCGCCGCGCCAGAAAAGGCTTATACTTCCACAAACGTAAACCTCTATCACCTGCCGATAATCACCGAAAAAGACATATTTACCGCAACGCTTTCGGGCAAATCTTTAAGACTCGATAAAGCCGTGGAAATTTATCCGAAATTCAAAACGAGCTTTCTCGGAAAAGATTATTACTACGCTACGGTTAAGGTAGAAGGCGCGGAATACGCGGGCTATATCCCCTCCGACTTTACCGTGGAAACCTTATACGAAAACCCCGAAACGGATGAATATACCGTAAAGACGGTATCCGCCGCCACGGTTTACGGCGAAGAGAGCTTACAAACCGCCCTCGCGGAGCTTACGGACGGCACGAAAGTAAGATACTACGGCGCAAAAGACGGCGTTGCGAAAATCGCTTACGAAACGGCGGAAGGCTATAAATTCGGATATATAGAAGAAAAGAAAATAAAAGACGAAGCGGGAACCGCCGTAAGGAACATACTTATAATACTTGCGGTAGCGGCTTCCGTTTGCGGCACCGCCACCTACTTTATTTTAAGAAAAAAAAGATAATCGCGATTTTCTTGACAGTTATTTGCCTATCGAGTGCAATACCGTGCTTTAAATTGAATAACAGAGCTTTGAATAACCGACTGAAATTACTTTTGTAACTCTTCACAAAAAACCCGCCGCGGAAAAATTCCCGCAGCGGGTTTTATCAGACTTAAATATTTCAAAATCTAAATTTCGTTTCTTAATAAAAATTCACTTTCCGAAAAAACACTTCTTTTCCAAAAGCTTTAAGCGGGTTGCCAACCCATTTTCTGTCCCGAAAGAATATGAATATGCAAGTGGAACACGCTCTGCCCCGCGTCGTCGCCCTGATTTATCACGAGACGATAACCGTTTTCCAGCCCGAGCTTATCGGTTAAAGAAGAAATTTTCTTTAAACATCTGCCGACCAAAGCGGTCTCCTTTTCGCCCATTTCGGAAAGAAGCTTGAAATGAGTTTTCGGAATACACAAAAAATGGTTTTTGGCTTTCGGTTCGATGTCTCGGATAATAATCATATCCTCGTCCTCGTAAACCTTGTCGGAAGGAATTTCCCCCGCGATTATTTTGCAAAACAAGCAATCGTTCATAATTTTTCTCCTTAAAATTTTTTATTCGACGGAAACGAGTTCGGCAAGCGCGCCGTCTTCGTAACCTTTTTTCGCAACGACTTTATATATCTTCCCCGCGGGAAGTTCTTTTTTAACGTAAAGTCTTAAATAATTTTCGGAATACCCCTCGGTAAATCCGTCTTTGAATTCTTCCGCAAGAAAATCGAAACTTCTTCCCAAAGAATTATTCACGAACAAAGCCTTTCTTTCCGCCTTTTTCGCAACGAGCCTTTCTGTACGCTCTTTCTTCACGGCAAAAGGCAAATCTTTCATTTTATAGGCTACCGTTCCGCTCCTCGGACTGTACGTAAACGGGTGAATATCCGTAAAGCCCGCCTCGTCTATAAATTCGAGCGTTTCTTTAAAATTTTCTTCCGTTTCCGTCGGAAAGCCCGCTATAACGTCCGTCGTAAGCCCCGCGTTCGGATAATATTCCCCGATAAGCTTCACTTTTTCGAGAAACTCCGCCGTAGTGTACTTTCTGTTCATTTTTTTAAGCGTTTCGTCCGAACCCGACTGCAACGACAAATGAAAATGCGGCGCGAAATTTTTAAGGTTCTTCGTCGCTTCCAAAAACTCGTCGTCGATAACGCCGACTTCGAGCGAGCCGAGGCGTATTCTGGTATCGAGCGAAGAAAGCTCGCGAATAAGCCCCGTAAGGCGTATTCCCTCGTAGTTATAAGAGGTGAGATTGATGCCGCCGAGCACCGCTTCCGCAGGCGCAAGCTCTTTTATCTCCTCGTAAACGGAGCGCGGGTCTCTGCTTCTGCTCCTTCCGCGAAGATATGGAATTATACAGTAAGAACAAAAATTATCGCACCCGTCCTGCACCTTGATAAAGGCTCTTGCGCGAAGCATTTTTGCCGTTTCCATATTCTCGTATTCGCAAGAGGCGGGCGCAACCTCCACCCCGACGCCGTCTAAATGCTCTAAAATTTTATTCTTTCCGAACACTCCCGTCACGAGCGAGCCGCTCGATTTTTCAAGGAACGCTTGCGGATTTTTCTCCGCGGCGCACCCCGTAAAAATAATCTTCGCGTTCGGGTTAAGCTTTTTAATACGGCTTGCCGTCTGGCGGGATTTTTTCTCCGCTTCGTGCGTAACGGCGCAGGTGTTCACAATGTAAAGGTCTGCATATTCCAGTTTATCGGAAACCTCGTATCCGCGCTCCGAAAGTCCTTTCATCAGCGAATCGCTTTCACATTCGTTCACCTTGCAACCGAGCGTAAATACGACCGCTTTCATTTCTCTTCGCCCCTCGCTACGCAATCGGAGTCGCCGCACTTCGCGCCTTCGCGGCAACCCGAATTTTTAGCGAAAACGACCGCCGCCCATTCGCCGCGAACGCTTTCCTCTACAAACTCGAACCCCGCCTCCGCATAAGCCTTTTTAACCTTATCCAGCCTGTCGGTTAAAATACCGCTCAAAATAATTTTGCCGTCCGCCAAAAGATTTTTACCGATATGCGGCGCAAAAGCGATCAACGCTTCCGCCATAATATTGCACGCAATCACGTTGCCCTTAACGCTCTCGTCGTCGAGAAGGTTTTTAAGTAAAACTTCTGCGTTCGTAACGCCGTTCAGCCCGGAATTCCTTTTCGCCGCGGTCACGGCGCACTCGTCTATATCGGTCATCACAACCTTTTTCGCGCCGAGCTTTGCCGCCGTTATACCGAGAATTCCGCTCCCGCAACCCACGTCTAAAACGACGTCGCCCGCGGTGACGTATTTCACAAGGTATTCGACGCACATAGCGGTCGTTTCGTGTTCGCCCGTTCCGAACGCCATGTCGGAACCGATTAAAACTACGAACTCGCCCTCTTTCGGCGTATACTCTATCCATTCGGGAACGACTACCGCGCGCCCGATATGCAGCGGACGAAACCGTTTTTTCCATTCGTCTTTCCAAAGGTCGCCGTCCACTTCCGTCTTTTCGGTTTTAAGGGTGCCAAGGTCGAACGGACAGTTTGCCTTTAAGGCTTTCAGCCTCTCATCTATCTCGCAAATACTTTCCTTTTCCGTTCTCTTGTCGAGAAAAGCGGAAACCTTAACCGTTTTATCGGCGGAAAGCAAGTCGCCCTCTATATAATCCCAAGTTTTTCCCTGCCGTTCGAGGTCTTTTACGTCCTCTGCGTCCGTAACGGAAACCCCTTGCGAAGAGTATTCGGAAAGGAGGTCGGAAACAAGCTCCGCCCCCTCGTGAGTGGTATAAACGGTAAGTTCGGTAAATAAATTCATAAGTATATTTTTTCGGTTAAAACCCGAAGATTTCAAAAAGTTAATACGGATCTACGCCGTACATAGTCTGCAAATTATCTCTGTATTGCTTCATTTGCGGGCATTGTTTTACGTCCGTAGCAGAATCAAAGCTTTCCAAAGCGGCTTTTTGCTCTTTGTTTAGTTTAGAAGGAACTTCCACGACTATTTCGAGATACAAGTCGCCCGTACCGCGCGTCGTTTTAATACCCTTTCCTCTCACGAAGAAAATTTTTCCGCTCTGCGTGCCTTCGGGGATAGTATATTCCATCACCTCGTCTATGAGCGGCACTTTAACCTTTCCGCCGAAAGCGGCTGTTTTAAAGCTGACGGGAACGGAAACGTATAAATCGAAATTTTTGCGCTTGAAAATCTTGCTCGGCTCAACCTTTATCACCACGATAAGGTCGCCCGCCGCGCCGCCGTTCTTGCTCGCTTCGCCGTAGCCCGCCTTTCTTAAATAGCTGCCCGTATCCGCGCCTGCGGGAATGTTAAGCGAAACCTTCGTAGAAGTTCTTATATATCCCTTACCTTTACATTCGGGACAGGGATCCAAAATCTTTCTGCCCGTACCGCCGCACTCGTCGCAGGGGCGCACGCTCACCGAACGGAAGAAACCGTTGCTCGAAGCATACTGAACCTGTCCCGTGCCGCCGCACTTTTCGCAGGTTTTATAAGCGGTGCCGCCCTTCGCGCCCGTACCCTTACAAGCCGCGCACGGCTGATTTCTGGTATAAGTAACCTCTCTCACGCAACCCTTCGCCGCGTCGAGAAAGGAAAGGGAAAGCTCCACGGTAATATCTTCGCCCTTAGACTTTGCCTGCGTTCTCGAACTTCTTCCTCCGCCGAAGCCGCCGAATATATCGCCAAAAATATCCTCGAAGCCGCCCGAAAAGCCCGAAAAACCGCTCGCTCCGGCACCGCCGAAGCCACCCATATTCGGGTGTTCGCGTTCAAAATCGTACTGTTTTCTCTTTTTCTCGTCGGACAAAATTTCGTTGGCTTCGTTAATCTCTTTAAATTTTTCCGCCGCCTCTTTGTCGTTGGGGTGCAAATCGGGGTGATACTTTTTAACGAGCGTTCTGTAAGCCTTTTTAATATCGTCCGCGGAAGCGTTTTTATCAACGCCCAAAATCGCGTAATAATCTTTTGCTGCCATAATTTTCCTTTTTTAGCACAAACTGAAAGGCGTAAATCCGCCTTTCAGTAAGTAGCTTTTTATGCATTTTTATCGCGTTCCCGAAAGTCGTTTTTTTGGGGGGACGCTCGGCGATTATTGTTCGCCGCCCTGATGGAATTCGGTATCGCCGTTATCCGCGCCTGCCGCTCCGCCGTTCGGGTTCGCCTGCTGATAAACCTTTGCGAATACGCCCTGCGACGCGTTGGAAAGCTCTTCAAAAGCTTTATCCATTCTTTCTTTGTCGTTGGATTCGAGTTCGGTTTTAGCCGCCTTAACCGCTTCTTCGAGTTTAGCCTTATCTTCTTCCGTCAGCTTGTCGCCGAGTTCCTTTTCGGATTTTTCCACGGTGAAGATCATGCCGTCCAAACGGTTGTGGGAATCTATCGTCTCTTTACGCTTTTTATCCTCTTCTTCGTACTGTTTAGCCTCGTTCACGGCTTTGTTTATATCGTCCTCGGAGAGGTTGGAAGAAGAAGTTATGGTAATGTTCTGCGACTTACCCGTACCCATATCCTTTGCGGAAACGTTCACTATGCCGTTCGCGTCTATATCGAAAGTAACTTCGATTTGCGGAACTCCGCGGGGCGCGGGAGCAATGCCCGTAAGCTCGAATCTGCCGAGGGTTTTGTTGTCCTTCGCGAACTCTCTTTCGCCCTGCAAAATGTGAATGTCAACCTGCGTCTGATTGTCCGCCGCGGTAGAGAACACTTGCGATTTCTTTACGGGGATAGTGGTGTTTCTGTCTATAAGCTTAGTGCAAACGCCGCCCAAAGTTTCGATACCCAAAGAAAGCGGGGTAACGTCGAGAAGCAGAACGTCTTTAACTTCGCCGGACAAAACGCCGCCCTGAATAGCCGCGCCGATAGCAACGCACTCATCGGGGTTAATGCCCTTAAAGGGTTCTTTCCCGGTAAGTTTTCTCACTTCGTCAACGACTGCGGGAATACGCGTAGACCCGCCGACGAGGATAACCTTGTCTATATCGGAATAAGAAAGTTTCGCGTCTGCCATAGCCTTTCTCATCGGCTCTACGGTAGCCTCTACGAGGTCTTTCGTAAGAGCGTCGAACTTCTGCTTCGTAAGATCTACGTCGAGGTGTTTGGGACCGGTAGCGTCCGCGGTGATGAAGGGCAGGTTGATATTTGTGCTGTTCATACCGGAAAGCTCGATTTTCGCCTTTTCCGCAGCCTCTTTAAGTCTCTGCATCGCAAGCTTGTCGCCCGAAAGGTCTATGCCCTCTTTCGTCTTGAATTCGGAAACGAGGTAGTCCATAATTCTCTTATCGAAGTCGTCGCCGCCGAGCATACAGTTACCGTTGGTCGCGAGAACCTCGAACACGCCCTCGCCAATTTCCATAATGGAAACGTCGAACGTGCCGCCGCCGAGGTCGTAAATGATAACCTTCTGCGTTTTGCCTTCCTTGTCGAGACCGTACGCAAGAGCCGCCGCGGTCGGTTCGTTTATGATACGAAGAACGTTAAGACCGGCAATTTTACCCGCATCCTTGGTCGCCTGACGCTGACTGTC
>CAKQEE010000022.1 GCA_934230055.1 uncultured Clostridia bacterium | reverse complement strand
CGAAAAGAAATTTCGCGCCGCGCAGATAGTAAAATCGCTTTGGCAAGGACTTGCTTTTGCGGAGATGACGGAGCTTCCGCTTACCCTCCGCGAAAAGCTTGCGGAAAGCTTTATCGATCAGCCCGCAAAAATCATCAAAAGTCTTTCGAGTGCGGACGGCACTGTAAAGTTTTTGTTCAAGCTCTCCGATAACGAGGTGATAGAGGGTGTTTTGATGCGCTATAAATACGGCTGTACACTTTGCGTTTCCACGCAGGTGGGGTGCAGAATGGGGTGCGCGTTTTGCGCTTCGGGGCTGAACGGGCTTATAAGAAACCTTAAAGCGGAAGAAATTCTCGGCGAAGTCGTGGAGGCAAACGCCTATCTCGGCGGCGGACTCGGCGACAAACGCAAAATAATAAACGTCGTTCTTATGGGCAGCGGCGAACCGCTCGATAACTACGATGAGGTGGTGCGGTTTTTGCGGCTTTTATCCTCCGAAGAAGGACTTAACGTAAGTCCACGGAACGTGAGCTTATCTACCTCGGGGCTCGTTCCCGCAATGAGAAAGCTTGCGGACGAGGGATTGCCCGTAAACCTCACCGTGTCGCTTCACGCCGCGTTCGACGAGGAAAGAAAAAGAATAATGCCCGTCGCCAGAAAGTATTCGATAGCGGAAATTTTAGATGCCTGTTCCTATTATTTTGATAAAACGGGCAGAAGATATATTTTTGAATACGTTCTTATCAAGGGCGAGAACGATGACGCACGCCATGCGGAAGGACTTATAAAACTTCTTCGGAAAAGACCTTGCCACGTCAACCTTATAAGGCTTAACGAAGTGAAAGAAAGAACGCTTAAAGGCGGAACGGAAAAAGAAGCTTACAGGTTTTTGGGGCTTTTGGTTAAAGGCGGTTTATCCGCAACACTCCGCCGCAGAATGGGCGAGGATATAGACGGCGCGTGCGGACAGCTTCGCAGAAGATATTTGGAAGAAGAAAAAGAATCGATCGGAATTTCGATCGAACCTGTTAATAAACAGCGATAAAAAACTTACGGGAGAGAAAATTTGCGCGGAATAGTCACGAGGGCGGATACGGACGGGTTTACCGTTCGTACGGGAAAGGAAACGTACCGTTGCGGCTCGCGCGGGAACGTTAAAAAAAGCGGCGGCGTCGCGATAGGCGATTTCGTCGAATTTTCGGTTAGTTCGCACGGCGGCATTATAGAACGCGTGGAAAAAAGAAAAAGTCTTTTGCTTCGTCCGCGCGTTGCCAACGCAGACCTTATACTTGCGGTCGTTTCGCCGTTGCCTCGTCCCGATTTATATACGATAGATAAAATTCTCGTCAACGCCGATAAGGCGGGCGTGCCTGTGGCGATAGTCTCAAACAAAGCCGACGAGGACGCTTCTCTTTTCGAGGCGCTCCGTAAAGAATATTCGGACGCGGGGATAGTAATTTTGTCTTTTTCGGCAAAAACGGGTGAGGGAAAGGCCGAACTGATAAGGTTTTTAAGCGGAAAATTCGCGGTGCTTGCGGGTAATTCCGCGGCGGGTAAAACGTCGGTCGTAAACGCCGTTTTGGGGCTTGAATTAAAGACGGGCGAGTATAGCGAAAAGATTATGCGCGGCAGACAGACCACCGCGTATTCGGAAATTTATTTCGGTGCGGGCGAAGAAAAAACCGAAAAAGCGTGTGGAAAAGAACGAGCTTATTATGCGGAGATAATGCTTGCGGACACTCCGGGATTTGCGGCGATAGACGCGGGCGTTAAGGCGGAGGAGCTTAAAGATTATTATCCCGAATACCTTGCCGCGGCGGCGGATTGCAGATTCCGCGGTTGTACGCATACCGCAGAACCCGATTGCGCGGTAAAGGCGCGCGTTGCCGCAGGCGAATTGTCCGAAGAAAGGTACGAAAGATACCTTAATATTTACAAAGAACTTAAAGACAGGAGAACGGGTTATGAACGTTAAAGAAATAAAAATTGCGCCTTCTATGCTTTCCGCGGACTTTTCGCGCTTCGGCGAAGAGGTTAAGCTTACTGCGGAAAGCGGCGCGGATTTGTTGCACCTCGACGTGATGGACGGCGTGTTCGTGAACAATATCAGCTTCGGAATAAAATTTATCGCGGACGCGAGGCGTTACACGAACGCGATTTTCGACGCGCACCTTATGATAGTAGAGCCGTGGAAATACACGGAAAGATTCAGAGCGGCAGGCGCGGATATAATTACCGTACATTACGAGGCGTGTAAAGACAGGCTGAAAGATACTCTCCGCGCGATAAAAGAAACCGGCGCGAAGTGCGGCGCGGTCATTAACCCGGATACTCCCGTGTCCGCGATAAAAAACGTCATCGAAGATTGCGACATGCTTCTTTTGATGAGCGTTTATCCCGGTTTCGGCGGTCAGGCTTTCATTAAAGAAGTATTGCCCAAAATTTCGGAGGCGGCAAAGCTTATATCGGAAACGGAAAAACCCATAGACCTTGAAATTGACGGCGGCATAAACCTTGAAAACGCTTCCGAAGTAAAGAGTTGCGGCGCGAACGTTCTGGTTGCGGGCAGCACGGTTTTTAAAGAAAAAGACCGCGCGGCTGTCATCGGAAAGTTAAGAGAAATCTGATTTTAAAATGCTTACGGCAGAAAAAATTTGCCTCAAAGATCGGGAGAGCTTATGATAACCAAAGAATTGTTTGATTGCGTAAACGGAAAAAACGTGTATAAATACGTTATAAACGGCGAAATAACCGCCGAAATTATCGACCGCGGTGCAACGCTCGTCGCGCTTAAAGTCAAAAATAAGTATGGCGGTACTACGGACGTTGCGCTCGGCGCGAAAGACGCTTCCGGAATCGGCGGGTATATAGGCGCGACCGTGGGAAGATACGCAAATCGTATCGGCGGCGGAACTTTTACGCTCGGCGGAAAGAAATACGAACTCTATAAAAACGACGGCGAGAACACTTTGCACGGCGGGAAGGAGGGGTTTGATAAAAAGTTTTTCTCCGCAAAAACGTTCGGGGACAGCCTTATGTTGTCGTACGTTTCCGAGGACGGCGAAGAAAACTTTCCTTCCGCGTTGTATTTTACCGTTAAGTATACCGTAAAAAACTCATCGCTAATTATGGAATATTATGCGGAATCGCACGGGGATACGGTGTTTAATCCTACGAATCACGGTTATTTTAATTTAAGCGGAGAAGCGGACGGAGATATTTGCGACAACGAGCTTATTATCCGCGCGGATAAATTTTTGCCGGTAGATAAAAACCTCGTTCCGACGGGTGAGGAGAAAAGCGTTCTCGGCACTCCGTTCGACTTTACTTCTTTTAAGAAAATCGGCAGAGATATCGACGAAGAAGACGAGCAGCTTAAAACAGCGGGCGGGTATGACCATAATTTTTGTATTTCGGACGCTCACTTTGCCACGGCGTATTCCGAAAAAACAGGTATCGTTATGGATTTATATACCGATATGCCGGGCGTGCAGTTTTATTCGGGGAATTTTTTGGCGGGCGAACGTGGAAAATCCGTTTACAATAAACGTTCCGGTTTTTGTCTTGAAACTCAATTTTTCCCGAACGCGGTAAATATGCCCGAATGGGAAAGCCCCGTTTTAAAGAGCGGCAAACGCTTTTATTCCCGCACGGAACTGAAATTTTCCGTAAAAGAATAACTTCCTAGGCTTTTGCACCTTTTTACTTCTTTGCGGCATAGTATATACCGAAATAGCATAAAAGAGGTGTTTGTGATAATGAAAATAGTTTGCGTAAAACCGCCGCTCGTTGTAAGAAAAGTTCTTAAACTTTTGTTTTATAAAAAATAATTTTTTAATTACCTCTGTCTTTTTTTAACTTATTTCTCTTTTTTAGCCGCTTTTTGCAAAGTTTATCGAATATATTCCGTAAACGTTGCAGAAGCGGTTTTTTTATGCGCAATTTTTGCTTACATGCCGCTATTTCAGATTGTTTTAAAAAATTTTTTCAAATTTTTTTAAAATTCGCTTGACAGAAACGTATTTTATGGTTATAATAATAGTAATCATTACTAATAAGGAGGCGCAAGTGAAAGAAACAAGATTTTCCAGACAAAGGGAAATTGTTCTCGGTGCGCTCGTCGGGAATAAAACTCACCCTACAGCCGACGCCGTTTACGAGCTTGCGCGAAAAGCAGAACCTAACATAAGCCTCGGCACGGTGTATCGCAACCTGAAAGTTCTTGCGGACGAGGGGAAAATAATCACTCTTGAAACGCAGGACAAAAAGATACATTACGACGCGGACACTAGCCCGCACGAACATTTTTTGTGCGACGAGTGCGGTAAAATCTACGATTTTTTCCGTATCACGGACGGAAGATACGAGTTGGAAAACGAGGGATATAGCGTTCGTTCTGCCAAAACCGTTTATTACGGCGTTTGTAAAGAATGTAAAAATAAGTTAAAAACGGGGTTGCCCGATAAAAAATAAGGAGAAAAACTATGAAAAAATTTGTATGCACCATCTGCGGATACGTTCACGAAGGGGACAGCGCGCCCGAAAGATGCCCTCAATGCGGCGCACCTGCGAGCAAGTTCGTAGAACAGAAAGAGGAAATGAGCTGGGCGGCGGAACACGTCGTGGGAGTTGCGAAGGGACTCGATAACGAAGTTGTGGAAGGTCTCCGCATGAACTTTAACGGAGAATGTTCCGAAGTAGGAATGTATCTTGCAATGTCGAGAGTGGCTTTCCGCGAAGGTTATCCCGAAATAGGGCTTTACTGGGAAAAAGCCGCTTTGGAAGAAGCCGAACACGCGGCAAAGTTTGCGGAACTTTTGGGCGAAGTAGTAACCGATTCTACCAAAAAGAATCTTGAAATGCGCGTGGAAGCCGAAAACGGCGCGACCGCCGGCAAGACCGCGCTTGCTAAACGCGCGAAAGAACTCGGCTACGACGCTATTCACGATACCGTTCACGAAATGGCTCGCGACGAAGCCCGTCACGGCAAAGCGTTCAAAGGACTTCTCGACAGATATTTCGGCAAATAAAAATTACGGTTATGGAAAATTATATAATTTGTAATTGTAAAAAGGTAAGTTTTGCAGACGTAGAATCCGCCTTGCATACCGAGAAGAAGTTCAACGACGTCGAACAAGCTTTCGACAGCGTGCAGAAAATAACGCATTGCTCCACCGGTTGCGGCGGTTGTCACGATAAGATTTTAGATGCGATTTCACAGATAATGAATAAATAGCGGAGGTTGTTATGAAATACGTTTGCCCTTGTGGATACGTTTACGACGAAACTCTCGGCGATCCCGAAAACGGGATAGCGGCAGGCACTTTGTGGTGCGACGTTCCGGAAGATTTTCTTTGCCCTATATGCGGATTAGATAAAAATTCTTTCGAGGCGGAATAATAATAAAATAAAAAACGGCGGACAGACGACCGTGCGTCGTTCTGTCCGCTGTTTGCTTCATATATGCAATACATTGCATATATGTAAAGTAATTAAAATACTGTCGAAATCAGAAGTTTACCGAATATATATGCAATATGTTGCATATATATTCGGTAAATTTTTATTCAGAAAAGTTTACATAACAAGACATATAAAACAGGCAAAAACGGAGGAGCAGAAAGAAGCGAAAAGAGAAATTACGATAGGTTTTAAGAGGTTGAATTTTTTGCCGGAAAAATAAACCGCCGCTATATAAAAAACCGTTTCGCTGCTGCCGTAAATCACGCAAGCTGCCCGTGCAAGGTAACTGTCCGCGCCGTAAGCGGTGAAAATTTCCGAAAGAACGGCAAGCGAGCCGCTGCCCGAAAAGGGCTTTACGAGAATAAGCTTCGTAAGTTCTTTCGGTATGCCGAGAAGGGAGAAAGCGGGCGAAAGCAAATTCGTCGCGGCAAGGGCAAGTCCGCTCGCCTCGAAAAGCTCGGTTAAAACGAATATGGTAACGAGATAAGGGAAAATCCCCGTCGCAAGCGGTATTGCGGATTTTGCGCCCTCTGTAAAAGCGTCGTACGGCTTAACTTTTTTTATGAAAGAATAGATAAAAATCGCCGTAAACATTACGGGAATGACGTATTCGGACATTTTCACCCTTTTTTAATAAATATTTTTACGAGAAGAACTCCGACTATCGTGGAAACGAGGGTGGCAAGAATTGTGGGGATAATAATATCCGCAGGGGACTCGGAACCCATCGTCGTGCGGAGAGCAAGCACGGAAGAGGGGATAAGCTGAACGCTCGTTGCGTTGATAACGAAAAACATTGCGGCGGCGTATTCCGTGCCGCTCGTTTCGGATAGCTCGTTTACCGATTTTATGCCGAAAGGCGTTGTCGCGCCGCTCATGCCGAGGAGGTTTGCCGCAAGGTTCATAGACATATAGTCGCTCGCTTTTTCGGGGATTTTTCCGAACAAAAATTTGTTTGCGGGGCGAAGAAGTTTAGCCGTTTTTTCGCACAGTCCCGATTTTTCCGCAAGGGCGAAAATTCCCATCCACACGGCGTATATCACAACGAGTTTAAGGGTTAGCGCGAGTGCCTTTTCGCCGCCCGAAAGAAACGCCGCAAGCACCGATTGCGGCGAAGAAAAAATAAGCGTTACGGAGGAAAGCGCGGCGAGCGCGCCGAAAATTACGTTCATAATAAAACTTTATGTCTTATAATCCTTGAATATGTTTGCAAAATGTGCTAAAATATTAGCCGAATATACGTTTATGAGGACGGCGTTTATGGCAAAGAAATATTATTTGACGACAGCGATAACTTATACTTCCGGCAAGCCGCATATCGGCAACACTTACGAGGCGATAATGTCCGACAGTATCGCGAGGTTTAAAAGGGAAGAGGGTTACGACGTGTTTTTTCAGACCGGCACGGACGAACACGGTCAGAAGATAGAGGAAAAGGCGGGAAAAGCGGGCAAAACCCCCAAACAGTTCGTAGACGAGGTCGCGGGGATAGTAAAGGGCATCTGGGATCTCGTAGGAGTTTCTTACGACAAATTCATAAGAACGACGGACGAATATCACGTTAAAGAAGTTCAGAGGATTTTTAAGAAATTATACGAGCAGGGCGATATATACAAAGGCTCTTACGAGGGCTGGTATTGCACCCCGTGCGAATCCTTTTTAACCGAAAGTCAGCTTGTGGAAGGCAAATGCCCCGACTGCGGCAGAGAAGTGATAAAAGCCAAGGAAGAAGCTTACTTTTTTAAGATGAGCAAGTACGCGGACAGACTTATGAAATATTACGAAGAGCACCCCGATTTCATCGCGCCGATTTCCAGAAAGAATGAAATGGTGAACAACTTCTTAAAACCGGGGCTTCAGGACCTTTGCGTTTCGAGAAGCAGTTTCAAGTGGGGTATACCCGTCGATTTCGACGATAAGCACGTGGTTTACGTGTGGCTGGACGCGCTTACCAACTATATAACGGGCATAGGCTACCACGCGGACGGCAAACACGAAGAAAGCTATAAAAAATATTGGCCTGCGGACGTGCATATAATCGGCAAAGATATTATAAGATTTCATACGATTTACTGGCCTATTTTCCTTATGGCTCTCGGCGAGCCGCTGCCAGAAAAAGTTTACGGACACGGCTGGCTTCTTGCGGAAGGCGATAAGATGAGCAAGTCCAAGGGCAACGTTTTGTATGCGGACGAAATGGTAGAGCGTTTCGGCAGAGACGCCGTGAGATATTTCGCGCTTTCCGCAATGCCTTTCGATAACGACGGGCTTGTTTCGTGGCGGCTCGTTATAGAAAAAATCAATTCCGACCTTGCGAACGTTTTCGGTAATTTGGTAAGCCGTACCGCCGCCATGAGCAATAAATATTTCGGCGGCATTGTAGAGGACGGCGGCGTAAGCGAACCCGTAGACGAAGAGCTTAAAGCGCAAACGGTTGCGTTATTTGAAAAAGTGCGTAAAAATATGAACGAATACCGCGTTGCGGACGCGCTGGAAGAGATTTTCTCGCTGTTCCGCCGCGCGAACAAGTATATAGACGAAACCGCGCCGTGGGTTCTTGCAAAAGAGGAAAAGAACGCCGCGCGTCTTAAAACGGTTTTGTATAATCTTACCGAAGCCGTTATGACGGGCGTTTCCGTATTAAAGCCTTTCCTTCCCGAAACGGCGCAAAAAACGGCGGAAATTTTCGGCACCGAGCTTCGTCCGTTCGATACGCTCGGAACGTTCGGGCAGATAAAGAGCGTTAAGGTTTTGGAAAAACCGCCCATTTTGTTTGCGAGAATAGACGGCGAAAAAGTGCTTAGAGAGATAGAAGAGAAAAACGCGGAAGCGGAAAAAACGGTGGCAGCCGAGGCGGCGAAAAAAGCTTGCGCCGATAACGGCGGTACGGCAAAATCTCACGCGGAGCCGGAGAAAAAACCGCTTATTTCCATAGAAGATTTTGCTAAGGTAGAGCTTAAAACGGCAAAAGTAATTGCGTGCGAAAAGGTGGAAAAGAGCAAGAAGTTATTAAAACTTACCGTCAAACTCGGCGATGAAAAAAGAACGGTGGTAAGCGGAATCGCGGGGGCGTATTCGCCCGAAGAGCTTATCGGTAAAAAGCTTATAATGGTAACAAACTTAAAGCCCGCAAAGCTTTGCGGCATCACGAGCGAGGGAATGATTCTCTGCGCGGAAGGCGCGGACGGAACTCTGTCCGTACTTACCCCCGAAAGGGACACGGAAGACGGAAGTCCCGTTTCCTGAAAAAGCGCGTGTTACGGCGCGGGTGAACCGAAAATATGTTTACAGACACTCATTGTCATTTAACGGACGACAGGCTGAAAGACAGGACGGACGAGGTTGTTAAAGAATACCTTGCGGCGGGCGTTTCGCTCGTCTTGGACGTGGGTTGCAACGCGGAAAGTTCTTTACGGGCGGCAAAGAACGCGGAGAAATACGAAAGCGTGTTTTTTACGGCGGGCGTTCACCCTTCGGACTCCGAACGGTTTGACGAAAACGTCCTGAAAGAGATAGAAAAGCTCCTTTCGCACCCCAAATGCGTTGCGGTCGGGGAGATAGGGCTTGACCATTATTGGAAGCCCTTTGACGCAAAGGTTCAGCGGGATTGTTTTATCGCGCAGACGGATCTTGCGGTACGTCATAAACTCCCCGCGAGTTTTCACGTCAGAGAAGCGATGAGAGAGGCTTGCGACGTTATAAAATCCTTTCGCGGCAAGCTTGCGGGAGGGCTGATGCATTGCTATTCGGGACGCAACGAAACGACTAAAGAACTTTTGGACGAGGGTATGTATTTCTTGTTCGGAGGCACTTCTACTTATAAAAACGCCCGCAGCGTGCGGGAGGTAATAGAATATTTGCCGACCGACAGAATTTTAACAGAAACGGACAGCCCGTATCTTGCGCCGGAAGGGAAAAGGGGAACGATAAACGAGCCGAAAAATATACCCGTAATCGCGAAAAATATTGCCGAAATCAAAGGGATTCCCGTAGATAAGCTTGCGGAAATCGTTTATAAAAACGCTTGCGAACTGTTTTTTAAGATTAAGCGTTTTGTAGGCGAAAGTCGGTAGAAAGCGGCGGAGAATTTACAGAGAGGAAAATTATGGATAAACCGCTTAAAAATTTGTTAAGAGAACACGGAGTGGTTCTCAAAAAAGCTTACGGGCAAAACTTTCTTACGGACGAAACGCTTTTAGAGGAAATAGTAAAAAAAGCGGGAGTGACAGAGAACGACTGTGTTTTAGAAATAGGTTGCGGAGCGGGCGCGCTTACGCGCGCGCTTGCAAAACGGGCTAAAAAGGTCGTCGGATACGAAATAGACGGAACGCTGATTCCCGTGCTTAAAGAAACGCTTTCCGAATTCGATAACGTGGAAATAGTAAGAAAAGACGTGATGAAAGCGGGGATAAAAGAGGTAGAAGACAAACTCGGCGGGCGGTTTATTATGGTGGCTAACCTTCCGTATTATATAACCACGCCTATCGTAATGAATTTTTTGGAAAATTCGGAAAAACTTACCGCGATGGCGATTATGGTGCAGGAAGAGGTTGCGGAACGGTTTGCGGCGGCGGCGGGGACTCCCGACTACGGCGCGATAACGGTCGGAATAAACTTACGCGGTTCGGCGGAAATTGTTTTAAGAGTGCCGAGAGAGAAATTCACGCCCGTACCGAACGTGGATTCCGCGGTGGTGAAAATCACGATGGAAGAAGGGAAGTTTGCGGGGGCGAATCTTAAAAAAGTGCGGGACGTCGTGCGCGCGGCGTTTTCTTCGAGAAGAAAAATGCTCGTCAACAACCTTATGAATTTTTATCGGCTTTCCCGCGCGGAAGCGGAAAACGCCTTGATTTCGGCGGGAATAGAACTTACCGCACGGGGAGAAAAACTTTCCGCCGCGGATTTCGTAAGGCTGTCGGAGGTTCTTTAAGGATGAAAAAAGAAGAGAAACAAACGCTCGTTCTGGCGAGCGGAAACGCGGGGAAAATACGCGAATTTGCGGAAATGTTTCCCGCTTTTAACGTCAGGGGATACAAAGATTTCGGACTTGATTTCGAGATAGAGGAAACGGGAAAAACCTTTTACGAGAACGCGCTTATAAAAGCTAAAACGGTGTCCGAAGCTCTTAATCTTCCCGCCCTTGCGGACGACAGCGGCTTGTGCGTGGAATCGCTTCACGGCGCGCCGGGGATTTTCAGCGCACGCTATGCGGGCGACGGCAACGACGAGCATAATATTCAAAAGCTTTTAAGGGAATTAGCGGGAAAAGAGGACAGAAGCGCAAGCTTTTATTGCTCGCTCGTTCTGTTTTATCCGAGTGGTAAAATAATTTCTTCGGAAGGCAAAACGGAAGGCAGAATTTTGTTTGAAAAAGAGGGAAAAAACGGCTTCGGTTACGATCCGATTTTTTATAGCGACGATTTAGGTAGGAGCTTCGGAACGGCTGCCGAAGAAGAAAAAAATTCGGTATCTCACCGCGCAAGGGCGGTTGCCGCGTTAAAAAAAGAGCTGCAAAAAGAAACCGAGGAAAGCTTGTAAAAACCTGCAAAATGCTATAAAAAAGAAGCCGCGGAAAGATAAAAGCGCGTCTATAACGGGGTTTAATGAAACTGCGGGAGCAGGGGAGAATATTTAAAACAAGGTAAGGGCGTTGCGGAGTCGCAACGCCCTTCTTTTGCGCCGAAACGGCACTTTTTATCCGATTAAGCTTACGCTCTTTCTACTTTGCCGCTCTTGATGCATCTTGCGCAAACGTACTCTTTGGCAACCTTGCCGTCCGAATGTT
>CAKQEE010000021.1 GCA_934230055.1 uncultured Clostridia bacterium | reverse complement strand
GCTTAATACCCCCGATACCATAACGGACGGAATCGAGCCGCGCTCGATAGAAGGAAATTGGGAGAGGATAAGAGAAATAGTTTCTTCCGTGCCTTCCGAAGAAAGTATCCGCGCGGCGTTAAAGGTTGCGGGCGCGGCTACTACGATAGAAGAAATAGGGGTATCCCGCGAGCTTTGCGAAGAGGGGCTTGAATATCATCCGTATATGAGAAGAAGACTTTCTTTAAGAAGACTTGCGAACATGATAGATTAAAAGGGGAAAGCGCGGAACTTATGCGGGGCATAACGATTATTCTTGCCAAAGAGCGAAACGGGCAAAAATCGCAATACGCTTTACATAAAGAGCGAACTTATGATAGAATAAGACTATATGAAAAACAGCGGCGCAAAACAAAAAAGCGGAGCCATAAGGTGGCTTTATAAAAATTCCGAAGGGCAAAGGTTCAAAATGCTTTGCCTTATTTTCGGCAACGCCGTTTTGTCCGTTTTGTCGGTAGCATTCGCCTTTGCGGTGAAAGCGGTGATAGACGGCGCGACGGGCGGCGATAAAGAAAAACTCGTTCGCGGAATTGTTTTTATAATCGTTATAGTTTTGTTGCAGTTTTTTTTCAGAATAATAACCGGCGGTCTTTCGGAAAACATCAAGGGCAGGCTGGAAATCGGCTATAAATCCCGTGTTTTTAACGAAATTCTCAACAAAAAATACGCCGCGGTAAAAGAGTATCACAGCGGCGAACTGATGAATCGCTTAACGCAGGACGTTTCCGTAGTGGCGGACGGAGTAACTTCCATAGTGCCGTCGGTAGCGGCTTCTCTTGTGCGGCTTTTATGCGCGGTGGGCGCGCTCGTTGCGCTCGATCTTATTTTCGCGGTAGCCTTCGTTATAGCGGGCGGACTTGTGTTCATAGTCCTCGGCGTACTCCGCGGGAAGCTTAAAAGTCTGCACAAAAAGTCTTTGGAAACGGACGGGGAATTGCGTTCCTTTATGCAGGAAAGCGTGGAAAACTCGCTTGCGCTTAAAGTTTTTTCCGTAAACGACAAAATAGAAAAAAAGTCCGAAGAACTGCAAAAAGAAAATTTCAAGTGGAAAATGCGCCGCAAAAACTACGCGGTTTTCGGCACGGCTACTTATAACCTTATATTCAGCGCGGGGTATCTGTTCGCGCTCATCTACGGCGGGATATGTATTTTTAACGGCACGGGGCTTTCTTACGGAGACCTTTCCGCTATTTTACAGCTCGTGAACAACGTTCAGGTGCCTTTCGCTTCGCTTTCTTCCGCGCTTCCCAAATACTACGCGACGATAGCTTCCGCAGAGCGGCTTATGGAGATTGAAAGTCTTGAAGAAGAAGACAAGGGCGAGCCGGTAAACGCGAAGGAGTTATACGCTGAAACCCGCGCCGTCGTGGCGGAAAATTTATATTTTTCTTACGGAAGGGAACAGGTTTTTTCCGGGGCTTCGGCGCGGATAGAAAAGGGCGATTTCGCCACGATAACGGGCGTTTCGGGTATAGGAAAAAGCACTTTTATAAAGCTGATGCTCGGCGTATACGAGCCGAACGGCGGCGAAATATATTTTGAAACGGAAGAGGGAAAAGTTCTCGCGAACGCTTCTTCCCGCACAATGTTTTCCTTCGTACCGCAGGGGAATATGCTTTTTTCGGGAACGCTTAAAGAAAATATTAACTTTATAAACCAAAATGCAAGCGAAGAAGAAATAGAGATTGCCCTTAAAGTGAGCTGTGTGAAAGACTTTTTGTCTGAACTTCCCGAGGGGCTGGAAACCAAGGTCGGGGAAAACGGCGTAGGGCTTTCCGAAGGTCAGATTCAAAGGGTGGCTATCGCAAGGGCGGTGCTTTGCGATGCGCCGATAATGCTTCTCGACGAAGCCACGAGCGCGCTGGACGCACAAACGGAGCTTAAAGTTTTGCAAGGGCTTAAATCGCTTAAAAACAAGACCTTCCTTCTTATTTCACATAAAGCCGCGGCTCTTTCGGTATGCAATAAAGAATTGCGCCTTGCGCGCGGCAAGTTCATCGTCAAGGAAGAGAAAATTTAGGAGTCCCGAATGACGGAAGATAAAAAGAATATAGACTTAAAAAGTTTTTTTGAAATACTTAAAAGATACGCGGCGGTGGTTATCGGCGTGATAGTCGCGGCGACCGCGGCGGGGATTGCCACGGCTTTTATCAAAAAGCCGGTTTATACCGCTACGGAGCTTGTCAATTATTATGCGATTATAGAGGGCGATACCACGGCTACCAAAAACAACACGGCGATGACGGCTTATCTTGCCACCGTGGTTGATTTTTGCGATACGGGAATAGTGGTGAACCGCGCGAATTATTATTACGGAAAATTCATAGAAGCGCGGACGAACGGAACGACGCTCGAAGAGTTTATGAGCGGGGTGCGCGAAAAGGACGACTACGCGGAAAAACTCGCCGCGGGCGAAGCTTTCTTTCAAACGCAGTACGTTATAGCGGAAAACGTAAGCTCCGTTCACGAGGACGCTGACACGGTGAGCATATATTCCTTTAACGTTTCTTATAAAGACGAAAACGCGGCGGCGGCAAAGGAAAAATTGAGAATACTTCTTCTCGCTTACGATTTGGAGCTTCGGGATTACTTTTTACAGCTTAAAACGTACGTGACGGAAACGGCGGAAAGCGTGGACGATATACACGTTGCGGCAAGCTTTTCCAAAAAGACGATTGTTCTCGTATTCGTTATTGCGGGGCTTGTCCTCGGCGTGGCGGCGGCGTACGTTTGCTATATTTCGGACGGCAGAATAAGGAGCAAAGAGGAGCTTGAAAAGATTACGGGAACAAAGCTTTTGGGTTACATAAGAAAAACGGGGGAAGAGAAATGACGGAAGAGAACGCTGTGCGCGATTCGGCAAAGGGCTTTCCTTTAATGAAAGTATTGTTAAAAAGAATATGGCTTTTAATCGCGGCGACGGTAATCGGTCTGCTCGCGGGCGCGGGATACGCGGCGTTTATCCGCGGCGTGGTATACACCGCCTCTTCAAACGTCATACTTATTACGCAGATAGTTTATCCTTCGGAAAGCGGAGACTATACTTCCGTAAGGGATAACCTGAACTTTGCAAGGGTGTATCTGCCGACGCTTGCCGCCAACATAACCTCTCCCGTATATGTAAACGAAGCGGAAAGAATATACCGAGAAAAGTTCGGCGCGGCGGACAGTAGCGGAGAAAAGGCGATAAACGGCGGCTCTATAAAAGTAGAATACGGAGAGGAAAGCCTTATTTTTAGCGTTTCTTATAAAGACGCAAGCAAACGCGGCGCGGAAGATAAGCTCGAAGCCGTGATAGGAAGCATAAAAAAGAACACCGTGGGCTTTATGGGGGCTTCTTATTCGGAAGTGAGAAAGGTTCAGTCCTCGGCAAAAGTAGCCGCGGACGACGGAATAGTCAAATTTTCCTCGATAGGCTTGTTCGCGGGGCTTGTACTCGGCGTTCTTACGGCGTGTATTCTGTATTATTCGGACAGAACGGTTAAAGACGAAGAAGAGCTTAAAGAAATAACCGGCGCGGAGCTTCTTGCGAGGGTGGGAACCAAATAACCGCCCGCAATATTCTGATAAAATAGGACGAAAGACAGAAAGCGCGTAATTTCGATTAAAAAAATCGGAATTACGCGCTTTTACCGTTCTTTGATTGTGAAAAGTATATCAAAAAAAGCAAAAAAATCAAACAAAAAGATAAAATATAGTCTATATTTTTGGCGGGTACTATTCGACTTCCGCGCCGATGATTAAAGTGTAAGTGCGCTTTTTGTTCTTTTTGTTGGGACCGGTAAGAGAAAGAGACCATACGTTGCCGTTTAGCGGGATTTGTCTTTTTGCCGCTTCTTCCTGCAACAGGTAATACATTGCGCCCGCGCCGTAAGCTTCGCCCGCGTATTGAACGACGAAAGATTTTTTACGAGTTACAACTTCCGCTGTTTCTTTTAGCCCCATGGTATTTTTAGGTTCGATGACGGGTACGCACACGCGATAAGTTTTGCAGTTTTCTTTTAAGGCGCAATCGGGCAGAATCTTATCGCTTTGTAAGGAACCGCTCTCAGACTTTGAGAGAGGAAATAGATTTTCGTACGCGTAGAAAAAGGTATGCCGAAAATCGCAAAGATATCCCGATTTAACGGCGACAGAATATGTTTCGCGCGCTTCGCAATACCTCTTTATTATATCTCCGTTAAGAGGAAAGGTTCTGCACAGACACAGAAAAGAAGTTTCCTCCGTAAAAGAAAATCGCGGCGTGCCTTCCGAAGTTTCAAGGCTGAATACGTCTATAAGCCTGTCTACCGATTCTCTCATTTGAATCAGTTCTTCGAGTTTTTTATTTACGTCTAAACTGCCATCGAAGAATTCGGCGATTTCGTGCTTGGAAAGGCTTGTGTGTTTAAGTTGTGCCGCCGTCTGAATTTTAATAACGTCCTCCGCGGTGTACTCGCGATAGCCGTTGCGCTCGTCTCGATTAGGTTCCAGAACGCCGGTGGTTTCGTAGTGCTTTAAAATTCGCGGCGTAAAGCCGAAAAAAGCAGAAACCTCGTTTACGCGAAATTTGTCGCTTGTTTTTTTCAGAATTTTTTCATTCGGTTGTTCCATATCGTTGACCTGAACATATATGTTTAAGTTATAATTTCATTATATACGAGACTTAAATTTTTGTCAAGCGATAAAGTTTATAAGTTTTTTCGGGAGGTATGTTATGTCAAAGGTTAAAAAGGGAACAATTTTTTTACTTGCGGCGGTATTTGCTTTTACGCTTTTATTTTTAGGCGCGCTAACGCTTTTGCCTAAGCGGCAAGTTTTTGCGGCGGGTGAAGGAACCGTTTATTGGGGCGTTTCGGGCGGCAAACTTACGATAAGTTCTTCGGAAGTCGGCGGAACGGAAAGCGGCTCTTTTCCCGCAAACGAACGTTGGTTTAGAAATACCGATTGTAAATGGGGAGGTTTGAGTTTTACGAGCGTAGAGGTGACAGGCGGCGTTGCGCCGACTTCCACGGCTTACTGGTTTTACGGGAAAACTAACTTGACAAGCGTTGATTTAAGAGGCTTGGTAACGGATAGCGTAACGGATATGTCATATATGTTTTATCTTTGCCGATCTCTTACGGAAATAGATTTATCCGCGTTTAATACGGAAAACGTGACGAGCTTTGACTCTATGTTTGCAGAATGTCATATTGAATATATAGACTTGTCTTCTTTTAACACGAAAAGCGCGACCGATATTTCGGGGATGTTTTATAATTGCTCCGCTCTATCGGGTACATTCGGCATCGAAGGCACCGCTATAAAGATAGGAACAGGGTTTAATACGGCAAAAGTAACGGATATGTCGAGTCTCTTTGGCGGTTGCAAAAAACTTACTTACCTCGATATATCGTCTTTTAACACGGCAAAAGTAACGAGTATGCGGGACCTTTTTTATAATTGTTCGTTACTATCCGGGACTTTCGGGGGGACGGGTACGGCTATAAAAATCGGTGGAGGCTTTTCGACGTCGAACGTAACGAATATGTCTTATATGTTCGGCTCGTGCAGAAATTTAACGGAAATCGATTTATCTTCTTTCGATACGTCAAGCGTGGAGAATATGTCGAGTATGTTCAGCGGTTGCTCCGGACTGAAAAAGCTGGATTTATATTATTTTAATACGGCGAACGTGACGAATATGTCGAGTATGTTTTCAAGCTGTACGGGGCTGACAAAGCCGGATTTATCCTCTTTTAATACGGAAAAAGTGACGAGTACCGCATATATGTTTTTTAATTGCACCGGTCTGGAAACGGTTATCCTGTCCTCTTTTAAAACGGAAAAGGTGACGAATATGTCGAGAATGTTTTGCGGGTGCAGAGCATTAAAAACTGTGGATTTTTCTTCGTTCGATACCTCTAACGTTACAGACGTATCGTATATGTTTCAAAATTGCGCGGTGATGGAAACAATAGATTTATCTATGACGGATTTATCTGCGGTAACCGAAGAGAAAAAAGCCGAGGGTATATTCGACAACTGTAATATTCTTTCTACCGTTAAAACTCCGAAAAATATCGGAGCGGCGTTAGAGCTTCCCGCAAAGTTCTGGAACGGTTCGAAGGATATTATGCAAATAGAATCCGCGGACGCGTGTAAGACGATTTATAAACACGAAGTCTGCGGCGGCGGCACGGCGACCTGTTCTCAGAAGGCGGTTTGCAGCGTTTGCGGTAAAGAATACGGCGATTTCGGGGAACATAGTTGGAACGACGGCGAAATTACAACTCTGCCGACGTGTACGGGAAAAGGCGTTAAAACGTTTACTTGCGCAAATAATGCGGCTCACACTAAAACGGAAGACGTAAGCGCAACGGGACATAATTTTTCTTCCGATTTTACGGTAGATAAGGAGCCTACCTGCACGGAAAGCGGAAGCAAGTCAAGGCATTGCGTTCGGTGTGACGCAAAAACGGATATAACGGAGATAGTCGCTTCCGGGCATAGTTTTGACGAAAATTTTACGGTGGATAAAGAAGCGACTTGGACGGAAAAGGGAAGTAAATCGAGGCATTGCGTTCGGTGTGACGCAAAAACGGATATAACCGAAATACCCGACATAAAAACTTCTGTCGAAAAAGCAGACGAAGAATTAAAGACTCAAATAGATCAGTCTATCGCGGCTTTAACCGCGGCGGTGGAAGCGAACGAAGCTGATATAGAACAGAAGGTAGCAGACCTTACGAACGCATACAAAGAGGCGGACGGCGTGCTTAAAGCCGCGCTCGAAAGTAAGATAGAAACCGCAGACAACGAACTTTCGGAGAAAATAACCGCTTTAGAGGAAAGCTTGGCAAGCGCGAAAAGCAGTTTGCAAGCTTCTATCAATGCGTTAAACGACAAGCTCGATCAAAAAGTATCGGATTTAACCGCGGCGGTGGAAGCGAACGAAGCGAATATAGAACAGAAGGTAGCAGACCTTACGAACGCATACAAAGAGGCGGATGGGGTGCTTAAAGCCGCACTCGAAAGTAAGATAGAAACCGCGGACAACGAACTTTCGGAAAGAATAACGGCTTTAGAGGAAAGCTTGGCAAGCGCGAAAAGCAGTTTGCAAGCTTCTATAAACGATTTAAACGAAAAGCTTGACAGAAAAGTAGCGGCTTTAACCGCGGCGGTAGAAGCGAACGAAGCGAATATAGAACAGAAGGTAGCAGACCTTACAAACGCATACAAAGAGGCGGACGGCGTACTTAAAGCCGCACTCGAAAGTAAGATAGAAACCGCGGACAACGAACTTTCGGAAAGAATAACGGCTTTGCAAACTTCTATGAATGAAGCGAACGAAGCTATATGGACGGCGATTGCGGAAATTAGAACGCGGCTCGACGAAATTCAGTCGGGTGCAGATTCCCGCGACGGCGAGTTATCCGATAAAATCGACTCTTTAATCGCGGATAGCGATAAAAAGGAGAGTACATATAAAGCGGTTATTATAGTACTGGCGGCGATAGAGGTTGTTCTTGCAGGTCTTGTGGCGGCGTGTCTCGCAAAGAAAAAAGGGAAATAAAAACGAAAAACAATAATTGCGGAGCTAAAGCCTTTGCGAAATTTTTTGCAAAGGCTTTTACAGTAGAAAGGCGAAGTTTTCTGTCAAACCGCCCCCAAAATCAAAAAGATTTGCATAAAAATTTGCCGTTAGCGGCATACTTATAAATATCCTTTTAAGCAGTTCCCTCCGAAAAGAGGTTTTACATAGGAGGGGCTTATGGGTAACAAAGTGGTTATTTGCGGCGTGAACACTTCCGCATTGCCGCGTATAAGCGAAAAGGAGTCGGTTGAGCTTTTAAGCAAAATCGCCCGAGGAGACCAACGCGCTCGCGAAGATTTCATCGTGGCGAATATGCGGCTCGTTCTTTCCGTAATAAAAAGGTTCAGGCTGAAAACCGCCTGTTCGGACGACGTTTTTCAGGCGGGTTGTATAGGACTTATAAAGGCGATAAATAATTTCGACCTTGGCGTGGGAGTAAGATTTTCCACCTACGCGGTGCCTATGATTATCGGCGAAATAAAAAGATTTTTACGCGACGGCAACTCTTTGCGCATATCGAGAAGCGTGCGAGATACCGCTTATAAGGTGCTTAAAACGCGCGGCGAGATAGAAAAGTGCGAAAGGGAAGCCACGATAGAGGAGATAGCGGAAAAAATGCAGGTAGCCGTTTCCGAAGTGGTTTACGCGCTTGACGCTATTTCGGACACAGTTTCTTTATACGATCCCGTGTATAATAAATCGGGCGACACCCTTATGCTTATGGACCAGCTGGGCGACGAGAAAAACACGGAAGAGAACTGGACGGAAAAGGTCGCGCTTTCTTCCGCGCTCTCCGTCCTTCGCGGAAGAGAAAAGAAGATTATCTATTTAAGATACTTCGAGGGGAAAACGCAGACGGAAATATCTTCCGAAGTAGGCATTTCGCAGGCGCAGGTATCGCGGCTGGAAAAAAACGCCCTTTCCGCGATAAAAGAAAGGTTAAAGGCTTAATAAAGCGCGGCGGTAAAAACAGAATTCAAAAAAAACTCGGCGGCTTTTCCTATAAGGAGAGCCGCTTTTTCGTGTAGAATATTAAGGGGCTTTCGGCATATAATGGTTTTATGGAACTGACTTACGGGGAACTTAAAAAACGCGACGTCGTAAACGTTTCGGACGGCTCTTCCTTTGGGCATATTTGCGACGTGTCGCTCGATTTTCCGAGCGGAAAGCTTTCTGCAATAGTAGTGCCGGCAAAACGCGGCGGCGGTTTTTTCGGGCTGTTTTCCCGCGGGAAAATCACCATAGAACAAAGGAATATAATCAAAATCGGCGGGGACGTGATTCTCGTAAACGTAAAATGCGGCGATACCTGCTCTTCTTCCGTCAGTATAAATCCGCTTTGTCCGCCTCCTAAAAGACCGCCTTCGCCGTGCGCGCCATGCTCTCCGTGCGCGCCTTGTCCGCCTCCGCCCCCGCCGCGTGCCGTCGAACCGAGGGAAGAAAACGGGCAAAATTTTTACGGGAACGAGAGAATAGATTTAAGCGACTATTAAGGGCTTAAAAAATTTTTTGAGAGAAAATTCAAATTCCCCCTTGAAAAGCTTTAAAAGTTATAGTACAATATAAAAGGCGCAGTAAAGCGGAGGCAAATTTGCCCGTCCGTAACCATGCGACAAAAAATACTTACCGTACCGAATAAAACAAAGGGGGACAATCAACTATGGGTAAAGTATCATCGGAAAACATCAGAAACGTGGCGATTATAGGTCACAGCGGAGAGGGAAAAACCTCACTTGCGGAAGCAATGCTTTTTAACGGAAAAAGTATAGATCGTTTGGGAACGATAACGGATAAGAACACCGTTATGGATTACGACGCGGAAGAACTCGCGCGCGGAATTTCCATATCTCTTTCCGCGGCGTATACGTACTGGGAAAACGTTAAGATAAACGTCATAGACGTTCCGGGGTTTTATGATTTCGAGGGCGAATTCGAGGAAGCTATGCGCGCGGTCGGTTCCGCAATACTCGTTGCGGACGCTAACGGTCAGGTTTCGGTCGGCGCGGAAAAAGCGGTGGAATACTGTATTCGCCGCCACATTCCGCTTATGATATTCGTGAACGGAATAGACAAAGAAAATTCTAACTACGTAGCCACGGTGGAAGCTTTCAGAAGCAAATACGGCAAGGTCATAGCAACCATGCACACGCCCATAATTTCGGGCGGAAAAATGAAGGGCTACGTAAGCGTTATTTCCGGCAAAGCGTATGAATTCACGAAGGGCGGCAGAAACGAAATAGCCGTTCCCGACGGAATGAAGGAAGAAGTGGCACTCTTAAAAGAAGGGCTTACGGAAGCGGCGGCGGAAACTTCGGAAGTGTTTCTCGACAAATACCTTTCGGAAGGCGCTCTCACCAACGACGAGATTATAGCGGGCATAAAAACGGGACTTTTAGAGGGCAACACCATTCCCGTTATGGGCGGCAGCGCAACGCAGAATATGGGCGTTATAAACCTTATGAACGAAATAGTCGCCATATTGCCCTCTCCCAAAGAGAGACGTCCCGTTCTCGCGACCGACCTTGCGACGGGTGACGTGCTGAACGTTACCTGCGACGAAAGCGCGCCTTTCTCCGCACAGGTTTTCAAAACGGTTGCGGACCCGTTCGTAGGAAAGCTTAATATGCTCCGAGTGTTTACGGGTGTCCTTAAAAGCGGTATGACGGTATATAACGCGACGACGGGCGAAAAAGAACGCATAAACGCGCTGTATTTTATGAAAGGAAAAAAGCAGGAAGCGGCGGAAGAACTCGTCGCGGGGGATATAGGCGCGGTCAGCAAGCTTACCGCCACCAACACGGGCGATACATTGTGCGACGAAAACCGTAAAATCAAATTCTACGACATACCTTTGCCGCGCCCCGTGCTGACTATGGCGATTTCTGCGGCAAAGCACGGCGAAGAGGAAAAGGTTTTTGCGGGGCTTAACCGCCTTGCGGAAGAGGATCTGACCTTTAAGGTGGAAAAAGACAAAAATACGGGCGAAACGGTTATCCGCGGTCTCGGCGAAACGCAGCTCGACGTGCTTTGTAAAAAACTGAAAGCGAAATTCGGTTGCGAAGCGGCTTTAAAAGAGCCTACCGTAGCCTTTAAGGAAACGATAACCGTTCCTGCGGAAGCGGAAGGCAAGCATAAAAAGCAAACGGGCGGCGCGGGACAATTCGGCGTGGTTAATATCCGTTTCGAGCCGGGTGCGGCGGACGGCACGTTCGAGTTCGTGGATGCGGTTGTCGGCGGCGCGGTTCCGAGACAGTTTATTCCCGCGGTCGAAAAGGGTCTGCGCGAAGCGGTGACGAAGGGCGTGCTTGCGGGCTATCCCATGGTAGATATAAAATGCACTCTGTTCGACGGCAAATATCACCCCGTAGATTCAAAAGAGGTAGCTTTCGTTTCGGCGGCGAAACTCGCTTACGAAGAGGGTTGCGCCAAGGCAAAACCCGTTATATTAGAGCCTATTTATTCCTATAAAATAACCGTTCCCGATAACTATACGGGCGATATTTTAGGGGATATGAACAAGCGTCGCGGCAGAATTCTCGGAATGGAATCGGTAAACGGCAAACAAGAGATTTCCGCGGAAGCTCCGCTTGCCGAAATGCTTAAATACGCAACCGACCTTCGCAGCATGACGCAGGGACGCGGCAA
>CAKQEE010000020.1 GCA_934230055.1 uncultured Clostridia bacterium | reverse complement strand
AGCCCGTACAGCGCGCCCGTAAAAGCCGCAAGCATTGCGGAAATCGCGTAGAACTTTCCGCGACTTTTCCCTCCGAAATTCCTTTTAAACACGGCAAGCAACGCGAAAACGATAAACGCCGCGGTACCCGCCGCCGCGCACGCCGCGGCGCACAAACCGCCGAACTCTTTTACGAAGCCGACTATTTCGGATAAAATTTTATCTAACATAAAAACACCTCTTTTTCCGATGATACCCTTTTCGGGCTGTCGAATAAAAGGCGTTTTTGTTTGTTTTTAATGTTTTGCGTAGTTTTTAAGGGGTTGACGTTATAAGCTCCGAAAATTTAAACTTCCGTTTCGTACCCCGCGTAAACGTTTACGAGAATCTTTTTCTTTACCTTTACTCCGAGGAGCTTTTCCGCCGCGTAAGCGTATAGTTCGAGCTGTTTTTTATACCTCGCCTTTAACGCGGGCGCGCTTTTTTCGGAATATTTATAGTCTGCGATGATCGCTTCTCCCCCCTTTATCGCAAGAAGGTCTATAACCCCCTGCAATAAAACGGGTTCTTCGCTTTTCGTATCGTAAATCATTTCGGCGGGAACGTTCACCGTGAACGGCTGTTCGCGGAAAAGTTTATACCCCGCAAGGTTTTTAAGAGTTTCGCACCGCGCCGCACGCGAAAGCCTCTCTAAATCGAGCGCGCGAACCGCTTCTTCGCTTATAAGCCCCGCCACTTCCATTTTATTTATCTGCCCGATAAAATCGGAATCGTTAAAATCATAAAGCTCCAAAATTCTGTGTGCCGTAACGCCCTTTTTGTCGTCCGTTTCGCCGAGGTAAACGCGCTTTCCGCTATAAATTTCCGTGCCGAAAGATTTTTCCGCAATCTCCGTAACGGTGCTTTTTAAGGGAAGCTCCGTTTCCGCGGCAAAAGGATAGCGATATAAAAAGGCTTTTTTCATCTTCTCTTCGAGCGCTTCGTCCGTTTTGCCTATAAGCACCTTTCTGCGCTCCGCGGTGACGTCGGTAAACGCCAAATCTTCTTCCGTCCACTCCGTCACGGGCAAAGACTTCGGAATATAATCGAGAAATCTATCCGCGCCGCGGAATTCCTCTTTTCTTCCGTCCTCTTTTCCCTCGAAAGTGAGATGCAACGAATATTGCGCGCGGGTTGCCGCAACGTAGAAAAGCCGAAGCTCTTCCTTCACGCGGTTTTCGTAAAGTTTTTCTCTGAACAGCCCGCGAAGCGGGGTTTCGTAAACGAGCCGCTTTTCGTCGTCGAAATACCTCGTCGCGACGCCGAGCGTTCTGTCCGTTAAAAATTCTTCCCGTTCCTCTTCGTTATTGGTTCTTCTTTCCAAGCCGCAAACTATACACACGGGGAATTCGAGACCTTTGCTCGCGTGGATCGTCATAACGCGCACGGCGTTTTCCTCTCCCAAAGAAGGCACTTTGAAAAGCTCTTCCGCCGTTTCCGTTTTGTTAAGAAATTCTTTCACGGAATAGTTCTTGCCGCCGAAAGTCGCCGCCGAAACGAAACCGTGCAGTCTTTTCACCTTTTCTTCGCCGTTTTCGGAAGCGTACAGATAATTTTCGTAACCGCAATCTTCTATCAGCTTTTCGAGCGTTCTGCCCGCGCCGAGAAAATCGGATAAAAACCGAATCTTGCTTATATATTCGGCAAATGAGAGAACCTTACTTTTAAGCGGCTCTTCCCCACGCTCCGAATAGTATGTAAACGCGCTTGCAAACCCGTCTTTTTTGCCCGCTCTTCCTTTTTCGTCCGAATATAAAAGGGAAATCGCGGCAAGCTCTTCTTCGTTAAAACCGCCTATCGGCGAAAGCATGGTAGATACCAAAGGCACGTCAGAATAAAAACAGTCCGTAAGTTTTAAAGCGTTTATAAGCACCGCTATTTCGGGATAGTCGCAAACGTTTTCTTTCACCTCGGAAGTAACCGGTACGCCGTGGCGTATAAGCCCCGAAACAAGCCCCGTAACGTAAGAATTGCTTTTGTTTCTCGTAAGAACGGCTATATCGGAATAGCTTATGCCGCGCCGCCTGCCCTCTTTCGTATCGTAAAACTCGCGCTTTACTTCCCTTCTGATGATTTCCGTGATAAGCGAAGCTATCGCGGGCAATTTTTCTTCTTCCCGCAAAGCCTCTTTTTCTATATCGTAAACACGCGGTTCTTCCTTTTCCGTTCTGCGTTTTTTCTCGGTAACGAGTAGGTGCAGCTCGCTTCTTCCCTCTTCTTCCGGGAATTCCCCGCCCGAAACGAGCATGGCTTCCTCCGCATAGCTCACGCCCGAACTTTCCTTAGTCATCGAATAAGAAAAAATTTCGTTTACGGCGTTTATCACGCCCGCCGCGGAACGGAAGTTGTGGTTAAGAACAACGGTTTTTTCGCCGCGCTCTTTCATCGCGGTCATTTTCTCCGCGAAAATCTCCGGTCTGCACCCGCGGAAGCCGTATATGCTTTGCTTAACGTCTCCCACCATGAAAAGATTATCGCGGGAAACCTCCGAAAGTATCTTTTCCTGAACGCCGTTCACGTCCTGATATTCGTCTACGAAAACGTATTTATACTTCGCCCGAACCGCTTTTTTCACCGATTCGTCCGACAAAACTTTCAGCGCGAAATGTTCGAGGTCGGAAAAGTCGAGCAGGTTTTCCTCCCTCTTTTTTTGCGCGTATCTCTCCCTGATTTTTATAGCCGTTTCTATAAGCGAGTTAAGGTGCAAAGCAGTTTCCGCGCTTCTGCGCTCGTCCGTTTCTTCGTCCGTAAGGTGTTTTTTTGCGCGGAGGACCGCTTTGTAAAAGCTATCTCTTGCGGAAACGACCAGCTCTTTCGCTTTTAGTTCGGGTTCCGATAGCTTCGTGCCGAATATTGCTTTCTGCTCCAAGACCTCCGCCGCGGCGTATGCGTAAACGCTTTCCGCAAAAAGTGCTTTTTTCGCTTTCTCTATAAGCGACGAGGAAAAGGCGACGCCGCGCTCGTTGCCAGCGTTTTTAAATAGGTAAAGGGCGTCTTCCGCGTCTTTTACCGCCGTTTCGGCGGTCCTATCCAAATAGCGTTTATATTCTTTTATCGTGGCATAAAAGCCCTCTTTTTCGCAATTTTTTACGGAATTTCTTAAAAATTCCTCGGGATACGCTTCAGCTTCCGCAAATTCCAGAAGAGATAAAATATTTTCTTTTAAGGTTTTATCCGAACGCTTTTTCCTATACCTTGCGGTAAGCTCGATAAAACCCTCTTCTCTTTTTTCGTAAAGCTCGCGGAAAATTTCGTCCGCGCTTTCGTTTTTAAGCTCTTTCGCATCGTCGTCGTCCGCTATCTTAAAGTCGGGGGAAACTTCCGCCGCGAAAAAATACCTGCGAAGAAGCGCGGCGCAAAAAGAGTGAAGCGTGCATACGTCCGAAGAGGCTACTTCCGTAAGCTCTTCCGCAAGCCCCGATTCACCCTCGTTTATCCTTTTAGTGAGTGCCTTTTTAAGCTTTTCTTTCATTTCCGCGGCGGCGGCTTCGGTAAAAGTTACCGCAAGAATTTCGTTCACGCTCGCTTTTTTTTCGGAAACGAGCCTTATAAGCCGCTCTATCATAACGAATGTTTTGCCGCTCCCCGCGGAGGCGGATACGAGCATATTGCCTTCGTTATGGAAAACCGCTTCTTCCTGCTCTTTTTTCAGTTTCGGTCGTTCGTTTTTAATTTCGGGCATTTTCTTCCTCCGCCGCGGATTCCGCCGCCTTTTCTATCGTATCGTCCGATACGCTCCCCGCCTTGCGCGAAGCCGCGCTCGCGCCCCTGCACGCCGCTTTATACTCGCAATACTCGCAAGTTCCGCCTATCGGCGAAGGCGCGATAAACCCTTTTTCCATTGCTCTCACGGCATTTTCCGATACGGCTTTCGCATAGTCTATGTAGGCGCAAAGCGTTTTTTCTTCCACCGCTTCCGTTTCGCCGTTTTTATTCTTAGGCAGATACTCCGCTTCCGCGGGGTTATCGTCGCCGCCGCGTTCTTTTACGGTTTTGCCTATCACGAGCGAACCCTCTTCCGCGTCCGCGCGGAGGTATTCGTCCGCTATTTTCATATAATACGCGCCCGCCGGTTTAAGCCCCTTTTCGCGCACCGCCGCGGAGTATAAATAAAGCTGCAATTTCTCGCCGGTGAAAAGCTTTTTGGCGGAATCCTCCGCCGAGCCCGTTTTATAGTCTATCACGCGGAAATAGTCGCCGCGCCTGTCCACTCTGTCTATTTTTCCTTCTATCTTGACTCTGCCGCCCGCAAGATTTACCGCGGGATAGGCGCAATACGCGCCCTCTCCGAAAGAAGCCTCCGTTCTTTCCGTCTTAAAGCCCGAAGCTTTAAGCCAAAGGTAGGTGCGATAGCAGAACTTTTCGCACTCCGAAAGCGTTCGTAAAAGAGCTTCGCGCCGCTCCGCGTCCGAAGAAAAAATTCTGTATTCGGGCTTTGCGTATATTTTTTCCGCCACCTCGCGAAAAACCTTATGCGACCGTTCGAACCCGTCTATTTCGCCCGTTCTTCTTACGTATTCTTTAAAAATTTCGTGCATTAAATTGCCTACGAAAAGTCCCGAAAGCTCCCCGTCCTCACGCGGTTTCACGTTAAGACCGTGGCGGAAAAAGAACAAATACGGGCATTTATAAAAGTCCTCTATCGCCGTCGCGCTCGTAACGTCTTTAAGCAAAACGGAAGAATTGCCGTTAAGCCTTTCTACTATTTCCGCGTTGGCGTACTCCGTTATTTTCTCCGCGTTTTTGCCTCCGGTAGCTTTGTAGTAAGCGGTTGCCGCCGTAAAATCAAAAATCTTGCCCCCCGCGAATCTCCCCGCGTCTTTCGCAAAGTCGTTAAGCCCTTCTTTTTCGGTAATATATCTTTCCGCTTCTTCCGCGCCGTAAAGGGTGAAAGCCGCTTCCGCAAAACTTAAAATCTCTCCGCGCGAGTTCTTCTTCCCGCCCGAATAAAGCGGATAAGACAGCACGAGTCTTTCCGAAAAAGAGGCAAGCCCCAAAGCGGTTTCTTCGCGCAGTCTGTGATTTACCACCCTTATTTTAGGTTCTACCAAAACCTTTATTTCGGAAAGCGCGCTTATATCGCCGTCGGAAAGCAGGGCGACATCTGCCTTGACAGCGGGAACCTCCGAAGAAAGCCCCGTAGCGAACAGGTATTTTGCCTGCGTTAGCGCGGCTTCTTTAAATCCCCCAACGAAAACCGCGTCGTTATATTGCGGTATTACGGAAAGCTCCATCGCCGCCGCGCCGCTTAAAAACACGCTTTTAAATTCCGCGGGGTCGAGGTTTTTTTCTTCGCCCAGAATGCCGCGTATTTCCGATAAAACGGACTTTACCGCTTCGTAAATCTGTTCGTTCACCGCGCCTTCCACGCGTTCGCCCGAGGCATTCAATTTATCGGTGAAGGCTTTTATTTTTTCTTCCGCGTTCGTCTCCGTAAGAAGCCTTTCCACGTCGAAAACCTTTATATAATCGCAAATTTTCGCCCGGAACTCCTCGAACAGCTCGAAGTCACCCTCTTTTCCCGCGGGCAAATCCTTATCGAGCGGGCGACGGAACGCGCCGTAGCGGATATTGTACTTTAAAAGATAGTTCTCGAACCTGTCGGTAAAATCCTTATCTTCGGAAATAATCGGGTTTTTATAAAAAGCGGCAAGCTCGTTTTTGCCGAGACCTTTTCTGAAAAGCTCCGCAAAGCTCGTTATAAGCGTTACGAGCGGGTGCGAAGAGGGCTTTTTTACAGAGTCGAAAAAGTAAGGTATTTCGTATAGAGAAAAAGCCTCTTTCACGGGCGTTTCGTATACGGAAGGCGCGGGAACGATAACGGTAAAATCGCGATACCTTGCCCCCTCCAAAACCTTTTTCTTTATAAGCCCCGCTATTTTAATCAGCTCTTTTCTCGGGTTTTCCGCAACGAAAACGCGCACTTTTTCCGTTTTCCGTCTGCCACCCTTAAAAGCTCTCGGATCGAAAAGCCGCCCCGCTATAATCGCGCCCTCCTCCGAAAAACCGCTTTTATACTTAACGCGCGTAATCTTTTTCCCGCAAGATTCGGCGATTCCGATAAAGACCTTTTCCGCTTCCCCCACGTACGCGAAAGAGTTTTCGCCGCCTACTAAAATCGCCGTCACCTCCTTCGCGCTTTTTATAAGCGAGACTATCGCGTTTTTTATCTGCGCGGTAAAGCCGGTAAAGCCTATCACGTACACCTTTGCCGCCGCGATTTCCTCGTCTTTTTCTATTACTTCGGGAAGCTCGCTCATAACGCCGCTCTGGTCTGTAAGTCCGTTTTCCGCAAGGTAATTTTCGTATTCGCGGAAAATTTCCGCAACGTCTTTAAGCTTGTTTTTAAGTATTCCTTCCGTTTCGTTTTGAGCGGCGCACAAGACTTCGGGAGTAACACCCGCGCTTTTCAACTGAACTATCAGCTCGAAAAGAGAGGGCGCAAGGTCCGCTTTGCCCGCGTTAAAACAGCTCATCTTCGCGCTTTTAAGCAGTTTTTTAACCGCCATTGCGGAGCCTTCTTTGGAAAGAACGCCTTCGAGCCGCTTTCTCGCGCGGAGAAAGTTACCGAAAGAATATACTTCGGTATTAAAGCTTCCGCCGAGCGCGGAAGCTATCCGCCGTTCGGTCATGAGCGAAATTTTTTCTTCGCAGAAAACGAAGCTCTTTTCTTCGGGAGAGGCAGAATTTCGTTTAAGTTTTTCGATAAGCGCGTCGAATACCCCGAAAAAGGAATCGACCGAAATCAGATTTATTCCGTTTTGCGGCGAACTCGCGCGTGCGGTGAATTTTTCTTCCATACGATTATATTGTATCATATTTGGCGGACGAAACAAGGTTTTTTGCGCTTTGTTTTAAAAAATAAACGCAAGAGGTTTTACAAACCGCTCCTTTTGTGGTATCATATCTTAAATAAACGCAATGAGCGGAGGCTTGCAAAAGGCGGTTTTGCGCGCTTTCGTTTTCGGAGACTGTAATGAAGAAAAAATTTTTTGCGACGATTTTTGCCGCGACGCTTTGCCTCGTATTTACGTTCGGGTGTTCTTCGGGAAAGCCCGTCCTCACTTTTAACAACGCTTTCGTAAGCGGAAAAGACGTGGGCAAGCCCGAATCAGACCCGCCCGCCGGATATTACGAAACCCTTACCTACGACGTTTTCTCCAACGAAAAAGATTATACCTATAAAAGGGATTCTGCAAAAAGCGATTCAGCCCTGAGCGCAGACGCTTTTAAGTACGAAATAAAAGGAAAGTATACTTCCGCGCTTAAAGTTCTCGGCGCCCTCCCCTCGGAAGTCGCCGCCGCGGCAAACACCGATATCACGATAAGCGGTAAGGTTTATCACCTCGTTACGGAACTTAAACTGAACGCTTCTTACACGGCGGGCGGCGCGGAAGAATTTACCCACGCGGATTCCGTACGTTCGGAGATTTACTTTTTGCCGTACGGGGAAGCTTTCGCCCCGATTTATTCCGTTACGGAATCCGATTATACCATAATTACGGGCGGAGACAAGTCCGTTACGATTTCCGTAGTGAAAAGCTATGCGGAAGTTAAATATTTTGCAAGCGCGTACGAAATTTCTTCCCGCGCGGTTCAATACGGGGCGGGCGAGGAAGAAAAGAATCTCGAAGACGTAACCCTTGCAGTTTCCCGCCACGATTATTCTTATAAAACGATTACGGACAACGCGGAACTTTTATTCGCGATAAGGAATATGAAGATAGACGCGGAAGGCACCTTTAACGTTCCCGTGGTAACCGCCGCTTATAAAGAGGCTACCGATCTCACCGTCAAAAACCTGCAAGAGTTCGACGACGACGCGGCCTTTACCTATAACGGAGAGAATTTTAAGGGCAATATGAAGGTAAAAGAACTTGCTTACTACGTGAATTCACAAAACAACACCGGCTCCAGACAGCTCGTTTACGTTCAGAAAAACGAAACGGAAAGCACGGAAGCCTCTTCCGTTCCGAACCACTCGCTCACGGTGAAAATGGTTTCTCCCATAACCGTATACGGCTCTTTCTCCCGCCTCGGCTCTTTGGTTTATAAGCTTACCGAAGCCGTAAGCGGCAACGCCCTTTAATCGGCGGAAAGTTAAACGATTTTTTATAAAACTAAATTGTATGCAAAAAACCCTTTTCCGAGAAGCTTCTCGGAAAAGGGTTTTGTTTATTTATTCAAGCACTTGTGCCGATGGTATTACGCTAAGGTTATTTTTCCTGCGGCTATCGCGTTGCAGTTATTTGCCGTCTCTATAATCTTTTTCGGGTATTGTGCGGAGGTTTTCCGCAATTCCGTTTTCTTCGCGGGTATCTTCCGCTCTGATTTCTTTATCGCAAAAAGAGGTTTCCGCGGCGGCAGTTATAAGCAGCGGCATAAGAAAATAAAATATATCCATAGAAGCCGCCTGATCGGTTGTTCCCGAAAGGGCTATAACCAACACGAACAGCGCGGTAAATGCTCTTTTCGGGTTACGTTTGTCGAAAGCGATTTTATACTTTGCCGCGTAAAACCAAGAGGAAAGCCCCGCGCCGACTATTCCCGAAGAACAAAGCCATTGCAAAACAGTGTCGTGAATTAAAAGAATACCGCCCCTTTGGCACGGATCGCCTTCGCTTGCCAAAAATCCGTAACCGAATATCGGATAATTTTTGAACTGCTCTATCGCAAAACGATAAATTTCGTCTCTGCCGTTCCAAAAGCTTTTGTTGAATTTAGTCCATATCTTTTCCGCAATAGGCTTGACGAGCGCGTCGAAAAAGCAGAAACAAATACCTGCGACGCATAAAATACAAAGCAACGCGTATAAAAAGTTTATTCGCTTTTTAGATTTTTTGATGAAAAAGACCGTAATTACGATTATAAGCGCGGCGGAAATAATCATCATCATACAGCAACGGGTTTCCAGCACGCCGAAAAAATATAAAAAGGAAAGAAGGTAATAAAGCCAGTCTTTATCTTTTCCTATCCCGAAATACAGGCATGAAACCATGCCGAGCGATATAAGTATGGCAAAAGTGTTTATATTTTGCGCCGAAAGAAAAACTATATCTGCGAACGGTTTATATTCAGTAAGAATCGCGCCCAGAAAAAGCTGAAAGGTAAGCACCGCGCCTCCCCATAAAAAGGTCCTTGCCAAAGCTTCCGTAAGGTCTTTCGTAAAATTAAGAGCGATAAAATACAGCACGAACACTATAACGCAAAAGCCGAAAGTTACGGCGCAGGCAAGCGCGTCGAATTTGCCTATCGCTCCCGCAAGAACGAGTCCTGCGGAAAAAAGCAAAAACGGAAAGGCAAGCCTCCCTTTTTTTACTTCCGTTCCCTCTTTTTTATTCTTCTTTGCGCGTTCGACCGCAAAAACGATTAAAGAAATATAAGCAATTCCCACGGCAACGCCGTAAAAAATCAGCTTCGTATCCGAAGAAAAATCGGGATTCGGGGTGATGTCGGGTATCACGTAAGACACGTAAATAAGAGGAATAAAAAGATTTTTAACGTTTTTGCAAAAAATAAGGGTGAGCAAAAACGCCGCAAGATAGCCGCTCACGGCAACTATCGGCAATTTAAAAAACCAACATATGAGTCCGTAAACAATGGCAACGGGCGCAAAATACGCGCCCTCCAAAGCTTTGCCGAGCTTTTTCCCGAAATTTTCTTTTTCCGAAATCATCTGACCACTTATCCGCTTTTATCTTTTTCTTTCTTCCAAAGTTTTCAATACTTTAATCCATCTCGTCGAAAAGCTCTATCGCCTTTTTCACGGCGACGTCCATATTGATGTATTCGTACTTCGCAAGCCTTCCCAAAAGCTTCAAATTTTTATACTTTGCGGCTTCCTCTTCGTACTTTTTGTATTTTTCAAGGTTTTCCGGCGTGGGAACGGGGTAATAAGGCTTACCCGAACCCTTTCTGCACTTTTTGGGAAATTCCTTCATAATCACGGACTTATCGCACTTATCGCAGGTGAATTTTGTAAATTCCGAAACCCTCGTATACCTGTGCGAAGCCGTAAAATTAACAACCGCCGCCCGCTGAACGGAGGGCTTGTTATAAGTTTTCGTTTTGAATTTAAGCGTTCTGTACGAAAGCGCGCCGAAGCGATAACCGAAAAGCTCTTCCACCCGCCCCGTAAAAATCACCGTTCCGTCGAACTCTTTGCCCTTATAGTAAACGACGCCGTCCGAAAGCGCGATGAGCTTGTTCGCGTCCGTTTTCAGTTTTAATTTTATGCGCGGGTGACGAAGAATATTGTTCACCATTTCCGAAAATCCCTCTTTCGGCATAAACTGGTATTCGTCTGTAAAATACCCGCACTTATCCGAAACGCACACGGGGACGCGGTTTATAACGGAACCGCCTATCTCTTCGGGGCGCATCCCCCATTGTTTTTTCGTATATTTAAAATATATGTTTTTATAAACGTATTCCGCAAACGCGCGGATTTCGGGGTTTTCGTGTTTTTTTAAGTTAAGAATAGACTCCGATTTTCCCTCGCCTATCTCTTCTATAAGGACCTTTTTTATGCGCTCTGCCTTGTCTTTTGCAAAACACAGTTCCAAAGACCGCAGATTGAACGGCACGGGAACGAGCCGCCCTTTAACGTTCGCAAGCACCTTATGCTCGTATTTTCTCCACTCGGTAAAGCGCGACAAAAAGTCGAAAACATCTTTGTCTTCCGTGTGGAAAATATGCGGACCGTACGGCTGAATCCTTACGCCGTTTTTATCCGTGTAATCATAAGCGTTTCCGCCGAGAGTAGCGCGCTTGTCGAGAACGGTAACGTCTCTGCCGTTCTCCGCAAGAAGCCGCGCTATCGTCGCGCCCGAAAGCCCCGCGCCCACAACTATTATCTTTTCCATTTTCTAACTCCTCCGCGAGCCTTTTCGCGGTTTTAACCGTTCGTTTGTCCGAATCCGACAGTCTTTTTGCCTATGCTGCCGATATTATTTCCCGCTTCTCCCTATCTCGCTTAAAAAATCCTTGATGCGTTCCGTTGCCTCCACGAGGCTTTTCATCGAATACGCGTAAGAAATTCTTATATAATCTTTGCCGAACTCCCCGAACGCGCTGCCGGGGACTACCGCGACTCTTTTCTCGTCGAGAAGCTTTAAGGCGAACTCTTCGCCCGTCATGCCCGTACTTTTAACGCAAGGGAAAATATAGAACGTTCCTTTCGGCTCGAAGCAGGTAAGCCCCGCCTCCGTAAGCGAACGGTAAAGATATTTTCTTCTTTTATCGTACTCCTCACGCATTTCCGCAACCACGGCGTAATCGTCCTCTTTTCCGCGGGCAAGCCCTTCGAGGGCGGCGTATTGCGAAATTATCGGCGCGCAAATCGCGGTGTACTGATGAATTTTAAGAATAGCCTTCATAACGGCTTCGGGCGCGCAAACGTACCCTATTCTCCAACCCGTCATCGCGAACGCCTTGGAAAAACCGCTTATCAGCGCGACTCTCCCTTCAAGCTCCTTAAAAGAAGCCGCCGAGCAGAAAGGTTCTTCGCCGTAAGTCAGCTCTGCGTAAATTTCGTCCGTAATCAAAAACAGATCGTGCTTTAAAATCACAGGGATTATTCTCTCTATGTATTCCCTTTCCATAACGCCGCCCGTGGGGTTGTTCGGATAAGGAAAAATAAGAGCCTTGGTTTTTTCTGTAATAACGCTCTCCAAGGCTTCGGGCGTAAGTTTAAAGCCCGTTTCGCCGTCGGTCGGAACGGAAACCGGGTTGCCGCCCGCAAGCTCCACGCACGGCGCGTAAGAAACGTATGCGGGATCGGGAATAAGAATTTCGTCGTCCTCGTCCGTTATCGCACGGAGGGTTGCGTCTATCGCCTCGCTTGCGCCGACGGTCACAACGACGTTTTCCGCGGAAAAGCGCACGTTAAAACGTTTCGCAAGGTAAGAAGAAATTTCTTCCCTAAGCTGCGCGAGACCTTTGTTCGAGGTGTATTGCGTATAGCCCTTGCGAACGGTTTTTATGCCCGCTTCCCTTATGTTCCACGGCGTTATGAAATCGGGTTCGCCCACACCGAGCGAAATAATGTCC
>CAKQEE010000019.1 GCA_934230055.1 uncultured Clostridia bacterium | reverse complement strand
TATCTAAGGTTTATTTCCGCCTCCGCGAAAATTTCCATCGCGCGTAAAATCCTCGAATCGTTAGTACTCGCCGCAAGCTTTTGCAGTTCCGCAAGCTTATCCGCGGGAAGCCCTAAAATCTTATTCGGATCCGAACAGGTTTTTACCACGAGCAAATCGCGAAGATACGAGGTTACGTCCCGCGTTAAAACGCCCATGCTTTTACCGAGAGATGCAAGCGAATTTACCTCTTCCAGAATGCCGCCCGCATCGGAAGCGAGAAGCTTTTCGGTGAAATCCCGAATAAGCTCCGTTCCAGAAGAACCGAGAATTTCGGTAACGTCTTTATAAGTAAGGGTGCCTTCGCCGTAAGAAAGGGCTATATCCGCAACGGAAAGCGCGTCTCTTATACTGCCCTCGCCCGCCTTTGCTATGGCGAAAACCGCCTCTTTTTCGTACTTTTTACCCTCTTCGTCGTAAATATCCGAAATAAGCTTTGCAATACGCTCGGTAGGAATAAGCTTGAAATCGAAACGCATACATCTTGAAAGTATGGTCGCGGGGATTTTATGCGCTTCCGTCGTCGCTAAAATAAATATCGCGTGGCGGGGCGGCTCTTCCAAAGTTTTTAAAAGAGCGTTAAACGCCGCGCCCGTCAGCATATGTACTTCGTCTACGATATATACTTTATATTTTACGGAAACGGGCGGGTATTGCACCTTTTCCCGCAGCTCCCTTATCTCGTTTACGCCGTTGTTGGAGGCGGCGTCTATTTCGGTAACGTCTATATTAGAAGGGTCCGCAAGAGCGCGGCACGCCTCGCATTTTCCGCACGGAGAACCGTTTACGGGAGAAAGACAGTTTACGGCTTTCGCAAAAATTTTCGCCGCGGAGGTTTTACCCGTTCCTCGCGTGCCGGTAAAAAGGTACGCGTGACCGAGCCTGTCGTTTTCTATCTGATTTACAAGCGTTTTTACGATATGTTCCTGCCCGATAAGCTTATCGAAGGTATCGGGGCGGTATCTTCTGTACAGCGCAAGATAAGACATTTTTTCTCCTTTACGGGTTTTTTGCGGTTTCAGTCGCTTCCGTGATTTTCTTTCTTATTCTCTGAACGGCGTTATCTACGCTTTTAACGCTTTTATCCGTTTTTTCCGCTATCTCGCGATAAGAATACCCTGCAAGATAAAGGGATAAAATTTTAAATTCCAAATCGCTCAAACCCTCTTTTATTCTGGCTTTAAGCTCTTTTTCCGCTTCGTCGTTTATATATCTTTCTTCGGGGTCGAAGCTGTCGTCCGATAAAAAAGCGTTCTTGTCCGCGTCGTCTCCCTCTTCGGCGGAAAGCGGAATATAATTATACAGCGGCTTGTTCTTCAGTCTGCCCGACTTTTTTACCGCGGAAAGTATGGTGGTTTTTATGCATTTATAAGCATAATTTTTAAAGCTCGATTTGCCGTTATAGGTAGAAATCGCCTTAAAAACGCCTATCATTCCTTCCTGCAAAAGGTCGTCAGTATCGCCGCCGGATAAAAAGTATGCGCGGGCAACGGAATTCACGGTGTGCTTATAGCGCATCAAAAGCGCGCCGAGAGCTTCTTCGTCGGCATTCTCGCCCGTACATAATTCCAAAAGTTTTTCGTCCGTCAGCAATGAATAATACATTTTTACCCGATTTTTGCGATTTATAAGGTGTTTGCGGCTACCGCTTTTAAGCCCTTTACCGTTTTTCCGTTCTTTGGCGAACGACTTCGTACACCGCGACGCCGCACGCAACGGAAGCGTTTAAGGAATTAACCTTTCCGAACATGGGAATGGATAAAACCCCGTCGCACTTTTCTTTCGTAAGGCGTTTTACGCCGCTGTCCTCTCCGCCGATAACGAGCGCGATTTTGCCCGTGAGGTTAGACTTGAAAAGGTTTCCGCCGCCCGTTTCCGCGCAGTATATCCAGTACCCCTCTTTTTTAAGCTCTTCTATGGCGTTATTTATGTTGGTAACTCTTGCCACCTTAAAGTGGTTCAAAGCCCCTTCCGAAATGCGCATAACGGTATCGTTTACGGAAGCACTTCTGTCTTTGGAAATAACGAGTCCGTCCACGCCCGCGCACTCGCAAACCCTTATTATGCTGCCGAGGTTGTGCGGGTCTAAAATTTCGTTAAGGATAACTATAAATCCGTCCTTATCCTTGGCGGCTTCCGTTATGTCCGAAAGGTCGAAATATTTATAATCGGAAATATACGCGATAAAGCCTTGGCTTCTTTTGCTTTCGCTTTCCTTTTCTATAACGTATTTATCTACGGGCTGAACCTTTATTTTATGCGAACGCATAACGTTTATAAGGCGTTTGCTCGCCTCATCTTTAAGATCCTTCTGTACCAGAACTTTATCGATTTCCTTATCCGTTTTAAGCAATTCGTAAACGGCGTTTCTTCCTTCAACTTTCATTTTTATATAATCCTTTTAATCTGTTTTTCCTTCGTTTAAGAGCTTATCGAGCCGCTCCGTTTCTCCCGTCACGTACAAATACCCGAGTAGGGCTTCCAGTCCCGTGGAAACGTTGTATTCGGAAACGCTCGCGCTCTTTGCGCGCGTGGTCTTTTTAGCGTTTCTGCCCCTTTTAAACACCCCGAGTTCCTCTTCTGTTAAAAGCGGTTCTATACGCTTAAAAAAAGCGGCTTGGGCGGTTGCGCGCACCTCCGCGGTGGCAAGCTTATTAAGCTCCCCCGCCTTTTTGTCGCAAGAAAAAGTCAGCCGTTCCCTAACGAAAAGGGAATAAACCGCGTCCCCCACGAACGCAAGTACGACGGGGTTTACGTTTATCGCCCTGCTTTTATCCATTTTTTCGCCGAGATGAAACAACGTCTTTCTCCTTCCGTTTTAACTCCGCGCGATTTAAATTACAAAACCACTTATAAATAAGTATACATTATTTAAGCAAAAAAAACAAACAAAAACCGAACGAATTATCGCGGGCGAAAAATTTTCTCTCCCGCCGAAAACCCGTTCGGCAAATTTCTTCTTTTATCCTCTTTTGAGACCCGCTTCTTTAAGCCTTTTTTTTATTTCCGCTATCGGAAGTCCCATAACGTTCTCGAACTCGCCCGTAAAGCTTTCTACTATCGGAAAACCGTCCTGAATACCGTACGCCCCGGCTTTATCCATGGGAAGCCCCGTGGTGACGTATTCACTTATAATCTCGTCCGAAAGCTTATTAAATGTCACTTTGGAAAAGCTTGCGCCCGTTATCTCCTTTTCGCCGCAAATTATAGCGTAACCCGTTACCACCTCGTGCGTTTTATCGGAAAGATTTTTAAGCATAACCGCCGCCTCTTCCTTTGACTTCGGCTTTCCTAAAATTTTTCCGCCTATGAAAACGACGGTATCCGCGCCTATCACCGCAATATCGTTTTTATCGCCCTTTTCGGCTTGGATTTTCAAAAAAACGTCTCTCGCTTTGCCTTTCGCGTTTTCCGTAGCAGTCTTTTTCGGATCGCCTTTTATATCCGTTTCAGAAAAGTCCGAAACCCTTACCTCGAAGTCGTAGCCCGCATTTTTAAGAATTTCTCTTCTTCTCGGCGAATTGCTTGCAAGTATAATCTTCATTCTTCTTCCTTTTTAATATCCTCTATATCAGCAAAATTTATCTTCGTTTTAACCACTTTAAGGTAGCAGTAATCTTCGTTTTTTTCGGTAAGCGTACCCGTTTGCGTAACGTATCTTTCGCCGGAATAGTACCTTACCGTTATTATATCGCCCTTTTTTATTTCGGAAACCGCGGAGGAAAGCATTTCCGCGCGTTCTTCGGAAAGTTCCTCCTTCTCGCAGGGCGGACTTTCCTTTTCCTTTACCATTTTTTCGTACCCGCGAAGCGCGGCGAAAGAACCGAACTGCTTTGCGCGTTCCGATACGGGCATTTTTTCCCTTTTGATTGCTTTATTCACCGCCGTTATGCCCTCCTACCATCTTGTTGCGCTCGCGCTGCGTGGCTTTCGGCTCGAAGCTCGTGCCTTTTAAGATGGCATTTTTGCCGAACTTGTTTTTTATATCAAGCACCGTTTTTTGCATAACGCTTTCTTTTTCGTCCTTTTCGGGAGAAGAAAAAAGGTCGTACACGGTATAATCGTTCGGCACAAGGTTATTAAGTCCCACCGTTATTTTTCGTATTTTTTGCCGTTCGGGAACAAACCTTTCGTAAAGCTCCGTAAACTTTTCCATAATTTTTTTATATGAAGAAGTATATTCGGCAAGCTTGGTAGTCCCGCCCGCGGGTTTGGGGCTTTTATCCGCAAAACCTATATAAAGAGAAACAGAATCGGTTACAAGCTCCTTTTCGGTTATTTCAAGAACCTGCCCGTAAACCATTTCTTTAAGAACGGTAAAGCCCTCTTCCTTAGTATAATCGGAAAAGAGTATCTGACTGTTGGAAACGGAAGCGGATTTCGCTTTATAAGCTTTTATATCCGCAATGGTACACGGTTCTATGCCGTTCGCGTGGTCTATAAGCAGCTCTGCGTTCACTCCGAATTCTTTATACAAAAGATCCTCGTGACAATGCGCCACCCCGTATAAATCGTATATACCGTAAACGGCAAGCCGCGCCGCGATTCCCGCGCCCACGTTCCATACGTCCGTTATAGGGCGGTGGTGCCATATGGTCTTTTTAAAAGTTTCCTCGTCTAAAAAGCCGGTAAAATCTTCCGAATGTTTCGCCGTTATATCGAGAGCTACCTTCGCAAGAAAAAGATTAGTGCCTATTCCCGAAGCCGCTCGTATGCCCGTCTGCGCAAAAACCGCTTCCCGAAGCATTTTAGAAAGCTCTTCGGGCGTTTTTCCGTATAATTTAAGGTAGTCCGTAAAATCGAAAAAACATTCGTCTACCGAATAAACGTGAATATCCTCCGGCGCGATATATTTAAGATATATGGAATATATCTCTGCGGACTTTCGCATATAAAGCTTCATTCGCGGCTTTGCGATTATATAGTCTATGTTTTTTGGTATTTCGTACAGCCTGCAACGGTTTTTAACGCCGAGCTTTTTCATCGCGGGCGTTACGGCAAGGCAGATAGTTCCTTCGTTTCTTTCGGGGTCCGCCACGACGAGGTTCGTTTTGAAAGGATCTAATCCCCTTTCCGCACATTCCGCGGAGGCGAAAAAGCTTTTAAGGTCTATACAACCGTATATTCTGTTCATTTTTCGCCCCCCATTTTTAAATTTGTGCGTAAAGTTGTTTAAGTCTTGTTTTTTCGGCGGTTCTCCGCGATTATTTTTCTATAAGCTCCGCTCTATAACCCGCTGCGCCTATGGCGGAGACAATCGCCGCGCTGTCCGCTTCGCCCTTTATCTCCACGATTTTCTTTTTAAGGTTTACCTTAACCTTTTCAACGCCCTCAACGCCTTCCGCCGCCGCGGTAACTTTTGCTTCGCAATGTTTGCACATCATACCTTCTACTTTAAGCTTCATATCGAAATCCTCCTCGGCGGAATCCGCCGCTTTTTTATACTTTCTTATTCTTAACGCGTTCAGTACCACGAACAACGAGCTTACGCTCATACACGCGGAAGCTATCATCGGCGAAAAATCGAACCCAAGCGGAGAAAACGCCCCCGCCGCAACGGGTATGAACAGCACGTTATAAAAGAACGCCCAGAAAAGATTGCCTTTTATAATTCCGTTCGCCTTTTTGCCGAGCCTTATCGCGTCTACGAGCGAAGTAACGTTTCCGCTTGCAAGAACCGCGTCCGAACTCTCTATCGCGATATCGGTACCCGTACCTATCGCGATGCCCACTTCCGCCGTGGCAAGCGCGGGGCTGTCGTTTATGCCGTCGCCGACGAACGCCGTTTTATAACCTTTAAGCGCGTAGCTTTTAACCGCTTCCGCCTTACCCTCGGGGAGAACGGAAGCTTTGTATTCGGAAATCCCCGCCTTTTCGCACACGAGCCTTGCCGCGCTTTCGTTATCGCCCGTTATCATAACGGTTTTTATCCCGTCTGCGTTAAGCAGTTTAACCGCGTGCGCGCTTCCCTCTTTCAGCTCGTCGAAAAGCGCAAGCACGGCAAGCGTCTGCCCGCAAGAGAAGAGCGGAACCACCGTTTTGCCCTCGAATTTTTTCGCGTAAGCTTCGGGTAGAGGCTCGAAATTTCCGAGCGCGTATTCTTTGCCGAACACTCTTCCTTTAACGCCCTTTCCGACAACGTACTCGAAATTTTCCGCCGCCTCTTTGCTATCCCCCGCGAAAGTCGCTATCGCTTCCGCAAGCGGGTGGTTGGAATTTTTTTCCAAAGCGGAAATGATTTTAAGTATCTTTTCGTCGGGTTCGCACGAAAAATTCTCGAAATCCGTTACTTTCGGTTTGCCCTCCGTAAGGGTTGCGGTTTTATCGAGCAGAACGCAATTCACGCCGCCTATTTTATGAATGGCTTCCGAGTTCTTAAACAGCACGCCGACCGAAGCCGCCTTGCCCGTAACCGCCATTATCGCAACGGGAGTTGCAAGCCCCAGAGCGCACGGGCAGGAAATTACAAGCACGCTTATCGCGTGGCGGAACGCGGGGTACGCTTCGCCCGTCACCGCTATCCACACTATAAAGGTGATAACCGCAATCGCCGTTACTATCGGCACGAACACCGCGGAAATTTTATCCGCGAGCTTCTGCACGGGGGCTTTACTCGTTCCCGCCGCTTTAACTATTTCTATTATGCTGGAAAACAGCGTTTCTTTGCCCACTTTTTCCGCTTGCACCTTTAAGTAACCGCTGCGAACTATGCTTCCCGAAACTACTTTTGCGCCGACCGCCGCCTCTTCCGGCAAGCTTTCGCCCGTTATGGCGGATTTATCCATCGCGGCAAGACCTTCGGTCACTACTCCGTCCACGGGCGCGTAGTCGCCCGCCTTTAAAAGAACGGTTTCACCCTTGCCTATCTCCCCCACGAGAACGCGAACTTCTTTGCCGTCACGTATAACGGTGGCTACTTTCGGAATCATTTCAGAAAGCTTTTCTATCTCTCTGCCCGTTTTCTTTTTGGAAATCTCTTCCAGCCATTTGCCGAGCGTAACGAGCGTCATCACCATTGCGGAAGCCTCGAAAAAGGGGTGCGCTTCGTGCGCTTTGCCGTTAAATACCATAACCGTCAGCGCAACGCTGTATAGATACGCCGCCACCGAGCCGAGCGTTACCAAAGTATCCATATTCGGCGAGCCGTTGAACACGGCTTTGAAGCCGCTCGTATAAAATTTGAAGTTTATTATTATTATACAAAGCGCGAGAACCGCTTGTATAACAAAATTTATTTTATGTTCGGGAACGGGCAGAGAAATCATTCCGCCCATCGCGAAATACATTAGCGGAATAAGGAATATAAGGGAAATCAAAAACCGCTTTTTAAGTTTTTTTACGGTATCGTCCTCTTTGGCTTCTCCCTCGTTACCCGCCGTATACCCCAGTTTTTCCACCGCGGAAATAATGGCTTCGTCGCCCGTTACGCTCTCGTCGAACGTAACCTGCATAGATTTGCCCATAAGCGAAACGGAAACGGACTGCACGCCGTCTATCTTTTTAACAGCCTTTTCAATTCCCGCGGAACACGCCGAGCAGGTCATTCCGCCGACAGAGTATCGTTTTTCCGTCATAAGTTTACCTCTTCATTATCATAGCACATATTTTACCCGTTTTCAAATAAAAAACTTCTCTTTTTATTTTGATTTTAACAAAAAAACTCCCGCAAGAATTTTCCTGCGGAAGTTTTTTTCGTTTTACTTTTGTTCGGGCTTCGATTTTTTCTGATTGCAGCACCCGCAGCAAGCCGAGCAATCGCACCCGCAGGAACTTTTACCTTTTTTCTTTCTTACTACCGCGGCGATTATCGTTCCGATAACTATCGCCGCCGCCGCTATACCTATAACCCATTCCATAAGCAATTACTCCGTTCTTTCTCTGAATTTCTTATTGCGAAAGTATATCAAGGTAAGCACGCCCGCGAGAGCCGCCGCCCAAATGAACGCCGTCCACCACCAGGAAGCTATCGTGAACACCGCCGCGCCTACTATGTAAGAAGCAACGAGCCAGAACGCAAGCGTCCAGTGGTATCTCGATTTATTCTGTATTTCCGCTTTCGCCGTAGCGACCGCCGCAAAGCACGGAATGGTCGTCATATTGAACGCTATATAAGAAAGCAATGCGGGAATACCGATGTTAGTTACCGTAATCATTGCGCGAACAGCGTCTATACCGTCTTCCGCAGAAAGGTCAAGTCCGCCGAGTTCGGGGAATTGCGTACCCGCGATTGCGATTATGCACGCGCCTATCGTCGCAAAGGTAGAAATAACGTTTTCTTTCGCGATAAGACCTGCGATGATACCTACCACGAATACCCAACCGTATGCGCCGAGCTGACTGCCGAAGCCGAGCGGGGTGAATATGGGCTGAACGAGCGTAGAAAGTTTTGCAAGAATACTTTCGTTAATAGCTTCGTCCGCAAGAAGTTTCCACGAGAAGTCGAAGTGAGTAAGTACCCAGATGACGATTGTGGAAGCAAGAATGATGGTGAAAGCTTTTTTAACGAAGTGCTTCACTTTATCCCAAAGGTGTATCATAAGGTTTTTGAACTGCGGCGCGTGATACGCGGGGAGTTCCATTATGAACGGAGGCGTTTCGCCCTTCAAGGTGGTGCCTCTCATTATGATAACCGAAAGAATTGCCGTTACTATACCGATAAGGTACATTCCGTAAGTGATGAGGTCCGCGTTGCCTACGCCGAACGCCGCAACTATCGCGCCCGCAACCGCGGTAAGGATAGGAAGCTTCGCCCCGCAGGAGAAGAAAGGTATTACCCTGACGGTAGCCGTTCTTTCTTTATCGTCCGCAAGCGTTCTGGTGTTGATCATTGCGGGAACGGAACAACCGAAACCCATTATCATCGGCATGAAAGCTCTGCCCGAAAGACCGAACTTTCTGAACATTCTGTCAAGAATGAACGCGATACGCGCCATATAACCCGAGTCTTCCAAAATAGAGAAGCAAAGGAACAGCACGAGTATCGGGGGCAGGAAGGAAAGCACGGAGGAAAGACCGCTCAATACGCCGTCGTTGATAAGACCGATTGCCCAGTCCGACATTCCGCTGCCCGCAACGAGGTTGCTGAGCCAGCCGAATACATAGCCAACTATAATTTCGTTCCACAGATTATTTATCATAACGCCGGGCGACATCACCGCGCCGTTATAGAAGCACCCTACGAGCGTTGCCGCAAAGCCCTCTCCCATTTCGAGTTCGGGAAGTCCGAATATCGCGCCGAGGAACAGGAAGTCTTCGCTAAACGTTAAATGAAATATCGCAAAAAGTATTACGAGGAATATCGGAATACCCCAAATCTTATGGGTAAGCACCTTATCCGCCTTGTCTGACTTCGACATAGCGAATTTCGTTTTTTCCTTTTTGCTTAGTACCGGAGCGAATTTTTTGGATATGTATTTATATCTCGCGTCCGCAACGAGCGCCTCGAAGTCGTCGCCGAAAACTTCGTTCTTGAAGGTTTTCTTAAACTCTTCCACCATCGGAACGGTTTCTTTATGCGCTTTCGCTTCGATTTCGTCCATTTCCACAAGCTTTATCGCGTGGAACAGAGGGTTTTCCACGCCCTGCCCCGTAAGCGCGATGCGCACGTCGCCGATAAGGTGGGTAAGCTCGGAATCTTCCAGAACCGTTACGCCCTTTCTCGGGGTTTTGCTCGCTTCGTAAGCGCGCTTCATAAGCTCGTCAAGACCTTTTTCTTTTAAAGCGGAAATCTTTACGACGGGAAGCCCGAGTCTTTTTTCAAGCTCTTTTTCGTCGATTTTATCCCCCGCCTTTTCCACCGCGTCCATCATGTTGAGCGCGATAACCACGGGAACGTCTATTTCCATAATCTGCGTGGTAAGATAAAGGTTACGTTCAAGGTTGGTCGCGTCTACTATGTTTATAACGCAATCGGGTTTTTCGTCGAGAATGTAATTTCTTGCGATAACCTCTTCGGGAGTGTAGGGCGATAAGGAATATATACCGGGAAGGTCTACTATGCTTATCGGTTCCGCACACTTTTTGTAAACGCCGTCACGCTTATCTACCGTTACGCCGGGCCAGTTGCCGACGTGTGCGGTAGAACCCGTAAGGTTGTTAAACAGCGTGGTTTTACCGCAGTTCGGGTTGCCCGCTAACGCAAATCTTTTCATCAGACTTTAACCTCCATAGTAACGCACGCCGCCTCCGTTTTGCGAAGGGTCAGCTCGTAGCCTCTGATCGTCACTTCGATGGGATCGCCGAGCGGAGCTTTTTTGCGTAAAAAGATTTCCGCGCCGTTTGTTATGCCCATATCGAATAAACGTCTTTTGATTTTTCCTTCACCGCCGACGGCTTTTACCACGCCGCTCTCGCCGATTTGGAATTCGTCAAGTGTTTTCTGCATTTTTGGCTCTCTCCTTTATAAATTTTATATGATAACTTTATTAAATCTTCCCCGAAAAGCTTTTTTAACTTTCGTCTCGTTAAATCAGCGTTTTATAAACCTTTCGCGGCGAATACCTTTTATACCTTTTTTCGGGCTTTTCTTAATTTCCCGTTATCGGGCTTTTCTTAATTTTCCGCGCGAATCACGCTACGAAAATTTTGGTGGCAAGCTCTCTGTCCAAAGCGATTCTGCCGTCTTTAATCTTACAAATAACGCTTCCCGCGGCGGCAAGCACCGTTATCTCGCCGTTAATCACTATTCCCAAGCTTTCCAAATGCTTTTTGGTTTTTTCGTCCGCGATTATCTTTACTATTTTAAGTTCTCTGTTCGTCGGCGCAATTACTATCGGCATACCCTTTCCTCCACAAATATGAAACTTCTTTCATTTTTAACGTTATCATATTAGCACTAATATTTCCCCTTGTCAACTAAAATGTGAAAGTTTTTTCATTTTTCTTAAAAATTTTTCTTGCTTTTTTCGGCGGGATATTGTAAAATGTAAGCGTTATGAGAAATTCGATAAGGGAACCGCGGCAGGAGCGTTCCATAGAAAAGAAAAAAAAGATAGTGGAAGCCGGCTACGAGCTTTTTTCGGAAGTCGGGTATTACGGCACCAACACGGCGGAAATAGCAAAGCGCGCGGGCGTTTCCACAGGCATCGTATACGGGTATTTTAAGGATAAAAAAGATATTCTTATTTGCGTTTTGGATATATATCTTAACGAAGTTTATCGCCCTATTTCGGAAATGTTCGATAAGCTCGTCGCACCCGTAGACTATAAAACGGTCGTTTCGGAAGCCCTTGCGACAACCATAAAAATGCACAAAAAGAAGCATAAAATTCACGAGGCTCTCCATTCCCTCGCGGGTGCGGATAAAGAAGTGAACGACGCGTTTATCGCGCTCGAAGATAAGCTTACGGAGCGCATTTACGAAAGGCTTGCGGGGCTTGGCGAAAACACGGAATATTTAAAAGAGAAAATACATTTTGCCATGGGAACGATACAGGATTACAGTCACGAATACGTTTTCGATAAGCACGAATATTTAGACTATGCCGCTCTCGAAAACATGGTGACCACCGCCCTCGTACATTTATTTGAAAGGTGATAAAAAAATTTTTAAGCCCTGCCGCGCTTTAAAATAAGCGCGGCAGGGCTTTCTTGTTAATTACGGTGTTTTTTAAGCGCAGCGTTTTGTCAGGCGTGGCGGGATTTTTCTCAGTATTTTTTTTAAATATTTTATTTTTTTCCTTAATAAATCTCCCCCTCTCTTCGCCTTTCCGAGCCGCGCTTCTTGCGCCCGTCCCCGAAGAATCTCTTTTCTAATCATTCCTTTTTGCGCGGAAAACCTAATATCATAGTCCTTCACGATTATAAATCTCCCTTTCCTTGCGTATAATAATTCCGTCGGAGACGCTTTTGAAAACTATTCCAAACAACGCTTTTATTAAAACTTTATATAAAGTATGCGCCTGCTTCGTTTTTGCGTGCGCGTTCCTGTTTGCGGCGGGTTTTTGCGCGCTTTCCGTATACCGCGCGGCGTTTTATCCCTTAAAATATAAAGAAGAAATCTTTGCGGCGGCAGACGGCTATGGATTATCGAGAACTTTGGTTCTTGCAGTAGTCAAAACGGAAAGCGATTTCGACGAAAAAGCCGTATCGCCCGTCGGCGCAAAGGGGCTTATGCAAATAACGGAAGAAACGGGCAAATATATAGCGGAAAAATGAGGGC
>CAKQEE010000018.1 GCA_934230055.1 uncultured Clostridia bacterium | reverse complement strand
CGGGTGAAAGCGCCGCGGGGCGAAGTATTTTTATTTTTTTATTCTTATCGAGAATTATAAGCGTAACGGTGATCGCGGCGGAAACGATAAGCACCGAAGAATTAAGGGTGAAAAGTTTTTTACAGTCCGCAAAATGGCTCGCGCCCTCTTCCGTATAGGGAAAAATACCCGTTCCGAACTTTGCCCACGGCATGGTAAGGTAATTCAAAACCTCGTCGTAGGCGGCTTTAATCTCTTGGTAGCTTACGCCCGCCTGCTCGGGAAGGTTAAGGGCGTTTATGTGCATATAATAGAAAAACCTTAAATAAATCGGCAGGGCGATTGCGGCGGTTATAAGCAAAAAGAACACCGCTATTCCGAAAATCGTCGATAAAACTTTATTTTTCACTTCTCGCCCTCCGAGATTTGCGTTTAACTAATCTTAAAATACTCTGCACAGGATTTCGGTTAAAGTTTAACATTTTTCCCGTTCTTTGTCAAACGACGCATAAGAAACGGACAACGAAAATTATTCTTTTAAAATTTTTTGCCTTTTTACATAAAATAAGTTGACAATTTTTTTGCCCCGACTATAATATAATTAGCACTTAAAGATAGAGAGTGCTAAAAAACGAAATACGCAAACTATTCGGAGGCAAAAACGATGAAACAATTCAAAACCGAATCGAAAAGAATACTCGATTTGATGATAAACTCTATTTATACTAACAAAGACATTTTTTTGAGGGAGCTTATATCCAACGCTTCGGACGCGATAGATAAACTTAAATTCATATCGCTTACCGATACGACGGTAAATTCCGATTTTAAGATAGTTATTTCCCGCGATGAAAAGGCGAGGACTTTGACCATAGAAGATAACGGTATAGGTATGACCGAAGAGGAGCTTGAAAAGAATCTCGGCACGATTGCGGAATCGGGTACGCTCGCTTTTAAAAAAGAGAACGCCGACAAGACGGAGGAAGAGCTTATCGGTCAGTTCGGCGTAGGTTTTTATTCGGCTTTTATGGTTGCGGATAAAATAGAGGTTTATACCAGGGCTTATAAATCGGATAAGGCGTATAAATGGGAAAGCGAGGGCGCGGAGGGCTACACCGTGACCGAAACGGAAAAGGACGGAGCGGGTACTAAAATAGTGCTTACCTTAAAGCCCGATACGGAAGACTTCAAGTATTCCGATTATCTTAAAGAATATAAAATTTCTTCGCTCGTAAAGACTTATTCGGACTATATCCGCTACCCCATAGAAACGGAGGTTACTCATTCGAGAAAGAAAGAGGGTTCGCCCGAAGATAAACCCGAATACGAAGAAGTTACCGAAACGGAAACGCTTAACAGTATGGTACCCGTCTGGAAAAAGCCGAAATCGGAAGTTAAGGACGAAGATTTGAACGAGTTTTACAAGACGGAATTCCACGATTTTGAAAATCCGCTTCGCAGCGTTTATTCCAAAATAGAAGGAGCTGTGAATTTCGATTCGCTTCTTTTCTTCCCGTCGCGCGCGCCTTTCGATTATTATTCCAAAGACTATAAAAAGGGCTTGAAGTTATATTGCAACGGCGTTATGATAATGGAAAAGTGCGAAGAACTTTTGCCCGATTATTTCGGCTTCGTTAAAGGCGTGGTGGATTCTTCCGATTTATCGCTGAACATTTCGCGTGAAATTTTGCAGCAGTCGAGGCAGGTTAAGGTCATCGCGAACGGCATAGAAAAGAAGATAAGCGCCGAACTCAAAAAGATGATGGAAGAGGACAGAGAGAATTACGAAAAGCTGTTCAAAGAGTTCGGGCTGGCGATAAAGTTCGGCGTGTATGCGGGCTTCGGAATGAACAAAGATAAGCTTAAAGACTTTCTTATGTTCTATTCTTCGAGAAAAGAAAAACTCGTTTCGCTTAAAGAGTACGTAGAAGGAATGGCGGAAGGTCAGACGGATATTTACTACGCTTCGGGCGAAAGCTACGAAAAAATCGCCAAATTGCCGCAGATTGAAAAGGCAAAGGAAAAGGGTTACGAAATACTCTTCTTCAAAGACGGCGTAGACGAGTTCGTGGCAAAGATTTTAGGCGAATACGACGGCAAGAAATTCAAGTCCGTTTCGGAAGCGGACTTCTCGCTCGATTCCGCGGAAGAAAAAGAAGCTCTTAAAGAAAAGAACGAAAAATACAAAGGTCTTCTCGAAGAGATTAAAAACGACCTCGGCGACAGAGTTAAAGAGGTAAGGCTTACTTCTAACCTTAAAACCTACCCCGTATGCCTTATTTCCGGCGGCGACGTTACCATAGAAATGGAGAAGGTGTTTAATTCCATGCCGAACGCGGACGGAAAAGTCAAGGCGGACAAAATACTTGAAATCAGCGCGGAGCATAAGATACTCGCAAAACTCGAAGAGCTTTACGCAAACGATAAAGACGCGCTTAAAAAATACGCGCTCGTTTTATACGGACAGGCAAGAATGCTCGAAGGGCTTTCTTTGGAGGACGTGGGCGAGTTCGTTTCCGCAATGAACGACATAATAGAATAACGTAAAAGAAAAATCGGCGTGACCGAAATACGGTTGCGCCGACTTTTTAAGTTTAAATAAAAAGCGAAACGCGACGTACGGAATTTTTCTTGCCGTTTCAAGGAACTTTTAAGTAAGCGGCTGTATAATGTAATAGATAAAGCAAAAAAGGAGAAAAGCAGAATGAGTAATACGGAATGCGGAGCTATGCGGGAAAAGTCGGGCGGCAGGGGCGAATGCGCCTTAAAGCTTTGCGGGATAGAAAAGGTGTACGGAGAGGGCGAATTTGCGGTAAAAGCACTTAAAGGGGTGAACGTTGCCTTTCGTAAAAACGAATTCGTTTCCATTCTCGGACCTTCGGGGTGCGGAAAAACCACTCTTCTAAACGTTATCGGCGGGCTTGACAGGTATTCTGCCGGCGACCTTATAATCGACGGCAGATCCACAAAAGATTATAAAGATAAAGACTGGGACGCATACAGGAACAACTGTATAGGCTTCGTGTTCCAAAGCTATAATCTTATACCGCATCAGACCGTGCTTGCAAACGTGGAACTTGCTTTAGAGCTTTCCGGCATAGCCAAAAAAGAAAGGAAAGCAAAGGCTTTATCGATGCTCGACAGGGTAGGGCTTAAAGGTCAGGAGCATAAAAAACCCAACCAACTTTCCGGCGGGCAGATGCAGAGGGTGGCGATTGCGCGCGCACTCGTGAACGACCCCGAAATTATCCTTGCGGACGAACCGACGGGCGCGCTGGATACCGAAACGAGCGTGCAGGTTATGGATCTACTTAAAGAAGTGGCGAAAGACAGGCTCGTTATTATGGTTACGCATAATCCGGAGCTTGCGCAAAGGTATTCCACGCGTATTATAAAGCTTCTCGACGGGGAAGTGGAGGGCGACAGCGACGCGTTTATTCCCGCAGAGGAAGAAAAACCGCGTAAAACTTTAAGAAAACCGAAAATGGGTTTTAAAACCGCGTTCGCGCTGTCGCTTAAAAATCTTTTTTCCAAAAAGGCAAGAACGATACTCACTTCGGTCGCAGGCAGTATAGGAATAATCGGCGTAGCTTTGGTGCTTGCGCTTTCCAACGGGTTTTCGGCGTATATGGCGCGTATGCAGACGGATACGCTTGCTTCTTATCCGCTTACGATAAGCGAAAGTTCGGTTGATTTATCCACTTTTTCCAAACTCGAAAAGAACGAGTTCGGAGAAAAGTTTCCCGAATTTAACAACGTGCTTGTAGAAAAAGCGTTCGATAAGCTTACGGGAATGCTTCTTAACAACAAACTTGACGATACTTCGGAAAACGGATTTCCCGCGTACCTTAATAAGCTTGACAAAAATTTGTATTACGACATAGCTTATTCTTACGGTTTTGATATGAACGACTATTTTTATACCGATATAAAAGTAGGCGGTGAGGGCGTAGAGCCGCAGTTTATGTCCGTGGATACCCTTGTCAATATTATCGAAAAGCAGTATAAAGAAAAGCTTTTGTCGGCAATGGGACTTAATACGAGTTTCGTTCGGCAGTACATTCCCACGATAACCCGTATGCCGGACAGCAGAGAGCTTATCGAGGAACAGTATGACCTTTTATACGGCGAATTTCCTTCTTTTGACGAAGACGGGTATAATCAGATAGCCCTCGTCGTAGACGAATATAACGGTATAAGCGATATCACGCTTGCCCTGCTCGGATATTTGCGCATAGAACTTCCGGAAGAGGTTACGAAAACCGACGACGTTAAATTCGAGGACAGAAAAGATTTTACCATAGAAGAAATCGTCGGTAAAGAAGTGTATCTTGCGTCCAACTCGGTTATGTACAAAAAGTACGGCGATAATTTTTACTTTAACGCGCCGCAAAAAAGCGATTGCGAAAAACTTAAAATAGTCGGCGTAATTCGTCAGAAAGAAAACGTGAACGGAGTGCTTTCCACGGGCTTTGCTTATACGAGCGCGCTTACCCGCAAAGTGCTTAAAGACAACGCCGACAGCGAAATCGCGGCGGCGGCAAGGGAAAACGGTACAGTAACGGTAAAATCGCCGATAGGTAACGTAGAACCCGAAACGTTTACCGCAAGAACGCTTGCGGGCGTAAGCACGCCTTCTAAAATAAGCGTTTACGCAAAGAGCTTCGAGGCGAAAGAAGATATAAAAAAATATATCGACGAATGGAACGTTATTTGCGAGGAGCGGCTCTCGGCGGGAGAAATTACCGAAACGGAATGTAATAAAATTAAAATCACATATTCGGATATGATGAGTATGATGTTCGGTATGCTTAACACTATGGTGAGCGCGGTGACGTACGTTCTCGTGGCGTTTACTTCCATATCGCTTATCGTTTCCAGCGTTATGATAGGTATAATAACGTATATTTCGGTGGTGGAAAGGACGAAAGAAATAGGCGTTTTACGCGCGCTCGGCGCGGCGAAGCGTGAGGTCGGCAACGTGTTCAACGCGGAAACCTTCCTTATCGGTCTGTTTGCGGGGCTTATAGGGATAGGCGTTACTTATCTTTTAAGCATACCGATAAACCTGATACTTGCCGCGTTAGTGCCTACGGCGGGAAGCCTTGCGGTGCTGAATCCTTTGGCGGCTGTCGTTATGGTGGCGATAAGCGTTTGTTTAACCCTTATTTCGGGCATAATTCCTTCGCGCGCGGCGGCGAAGAAAGACCCCGTGGTTGCTTTAAGGTCGGAATAAGATCAGGCTTTCGGTCAAAGCCTTTATTACGGAGAATTTAAGTGAGCAAAAAACGTGCGCGGCGGTGCTTTTCACAGCACCGCCGCGCACGCTTATATAATTCGATTATTTCAGCGGTTTTTCGTTTCGACGGGGATTGCGGGAAAGTCGAATTCTTCCGTTTCTATCGGCAGGTCGTAGCACATTTCTTCTTTGTCGCTCGCCACGCCGGCAAAGGCTTTTTCGTTTGCGATTTTCATATACCGCGCTTCGCCCTCGGCAAGAAGCTGACCTTCTTCCGAATATATTTCTCCTTTAGCGGAGTACCACCGCGGCGAATTGTGGGTTATATATCCGCGCGCTTTCACCTTTACGCCGTACGGCACGGGGCGGCGGAACGTTATCGTCATAGTCGTGGTGACCGCGTAAGAAGAAGGCTCTTTAACCCATAACGCTCTTCCCATAACTTCGTCGAGCAGCGCGGAAATCATTCCGCCGTGCGTTCTTTCGGGATAGCTCTGGTGAATGAACTTAAATGCAAATTTGCTCGCGACCGAACCGTCTTCAAGTTCGTAAAAGGGTGCTTTTACGCCCGCTTCGTTTTCCATTCCGCAAATAATACAGCTCTTGCTGTTTAATTGTCTTTTAACGACCTTCATTTTGTGCCTCGTGTTTAATTATTTATTTCGTTATGTTCGTTTATTGTATCACTCTCGCAAAAAAATTTCAACTTCCCGCGCGTTTTGCTTAAAAAAATGTTGATATTCATTCCGCTGCGGCGGTATAATGTAATAGAACGAGCGACAAAACGAAAACGATTTTCGGTATATGCAAGGTGAACGATAAAGGGCTGATTCTTATGCATAAAGAGGCAAGGGAAGCTTTCGGAATAAAGGCGGGCGACAGTCTTATTCTTCTCGGCGACCTTAAAAAGGGGCTTGCGCTTCTTATAATTTCCGCGCTCGTTTTCCGCTCTAAAAGCAAAGAGTAAACGGCGAAAAAGAAAAGGGGAAATAAAAGCAAAAATAAAAAAGCGAAAAAAAATAAAAGTAAACGGCGAAGAATAAAACCTGAAAAACACGCAGGCGCGAACGGGCGGAAAAATTATTTTCCGATACTTAAACGTTTGCGTTTTTTTTATTTCCGTCGTATAATATAAACGAACATTTGTTTATCGTTTTTTGCCCGTCCGCGCGTATATAACTGCGGTTTTATACCCAAAATATATACGGGTAGGTGGGTTATGCTCGATAAAAGATGCGTTTTGCTTCTCGAATATATAGACAAAGAATGTGCGGAAGGCGGCTATAAGGTTTTTGAAGTGAAAGAGCTTTTGGCGGCGTTGCCCGCGGAATTCGGCGCGGACGCGGAAGAGCTGGAACGGTGCGTTTTAACCCTTTCCGCAAAGGAATATATAAACGTTAAGTATATAGACGAAGAGGAAATCTGTCTGACGCCTTTAAGCCGCGGAAGGCTTTTGTTTGAAAAACGGCTGGACGACGAGATAGAGCAAGCCAGAGCGGAAAAGCGGTATTTCGCTTTTTCGTTTACGGGCGCGTTTTTCGGCGCGGGGTTTGCCGCCGCCGTTGCGTTTCTTATCGCATTTCTCGCGGGGGCGTGCAGATGTTGAGCAAGGCGGAAACCCGCGTGATGGGCGTTTTGTACGAAGAGTGTTTTAAAAAGCGCGCCGCGCTCCTCAGCCCGCACGACCTTGCAAAAAAAGCGGGCGGCGAGCTTACCGCTTCGGAGACGGAAAAAATCGTCGGCGACCTTGCTTCGGACGGGTACGTGGACTTCGTTTATTCCGACCGCCGCGGCGAAACCGTGTTTTGCGTTTCTCTTACCGAAAAGGGGAAAGGCTTTCCGAGAAGCGTTAAAATGCTTAAAAGAAATCTGATTTTCCGCTTGGGACTTACCGCCGTTTTCGCGGTGTTGAGCTTTGTGATAGGGCTTATATTGCGGGCGGTGTTTTCGGGGTGACTTGCGGGCGTCGTTTTTTCGGAAGAAACGCGGGCTTTTTTAAGGAGCGTTCGGGCGAAAAACAGTTAAAAAATAAACGGTGATTTATGGAGAAGAGAGATTTTATACTTCATTCCGAATACGCGCCTACGGGCGACCAGCCGCAAGCGATAAAATTGCTTACGGAAGGCTTGCAGGACGGTTTAAGAACGCAGGTGCTTTTGGGCGTTACGGGTTCGGGAAAAACCTTTACTATGGCGAACGTTATAAAAAACCTTAACCGCCCCGCCCTCGTTATAGCGCACAACAAAACGCTTGCCGCGCAGCTTTGCAACGAATTCCGCGAATTCTTCCCCGAAAACCGCGTGGAATTTTTCGTTTCTTATTACGATTATTATCAGCCCGAGGCTTATATCGCTAGTACCGATACGTACATAGAAAAAGACCTTGCCATAAACGACGAGATAGATAAGCTTCGGCACTCTGCAACCTGTTCGCTTGCGGAGCGGACGGACGTTATAGTGGTGGCTTCCGTTTCGTGCATATACGGTCTCGGCGCGCCCGAGGATTATTATAGGCTTGCGGTATCTATCCGCCCCGAGGACGAGATAAGCCGCGACGAACTGATAAGAAAACTCGTCGCCATTCAGTATAGCAGAAAGGACGTGGATTTTACCCGTTCTTCTTTTCGCGTGCGCGGGGACGTTCTGGACATATTTCCCTCTTCGAATACAGAAATTTATATCAGGGTAGAATTTTTCGGCGATACGATAGAAAGGGTTTGCGAAGCGGAATACGTTACGGGTAGCGTGATTTCGGAGCTGAAACACGCGGTGATTTTCCCCGCGAGCCACTACGCCGTGGCGCAGGAAAAGCTTAACCTTGCCGTAGCCGCGATAGAACGCGACGAAGAGGATGAAGTGCGCTTTTTTAAGGAAAACGGAAAGCTTATAGAAGCGCAAAGGCTTAAACAGCGCACCGATTACGATATGGAGATGATAAAAGAAATAGGATTCTGTAAGGGGATAGAGAATTACAGCAGATATTTCGACGGGAGAAGCGAGGGCGAGCCGCCTTTTACTCTTCTCGATTATTTCCCCAAAGACTTTATAACTTTTATAGACGAATCGCACATGACCATTCCGCAGATAGGCGCGATGTATAACGGCGACCGTTCCCGAAAGAAAAGCCTTGTGGATTACGGTTTTCGCTTAAAATCGGCTTACGACAACAGACCGCTCACTTTCGACGAGTTCGACGCGCGCGTAGGTCAACTTATCTGCGTTTCCGCAACTCCCGCGCCATACGAAATGAAAGAGGCGGGACAGGTTGTGGAACAGCTTATCCGCCCGACGGGGCTTTTGGATCCGATTATAGAGGTTAAACCCACCAAAAATCAGGTGGACGACCTTCTTACGGAAATAAACGCCGCGGTAAAGGGCGGCGGCAGAGTTCTCGTTACCACGCTGACTAAAAAGATGGCGGAAAGTCTTACCGAATACTTAAAAGAAAACGGCGTGCGGGTGCGCTATATGCACAGCGATATAGACACGATGGAGAGAATAGACATCGTTTCGGGGCTTCGCGGCGGCGAGTTCGACGTGCTTTGCGGCATAAACCTGCTTCGCGAAGGGTTAGACCTGCCGGAGGTTAAGCTCGTGGCGATACTCGACGCGGATAAGGAAGGTTTTTTGCGGAGCGAAACCGCGCTTATTCAGACGATAGGCAGAGCGGCGCGTAACGCGGAGGGCAGAGTTATAATGTACGCGGACGTTATAACGGGCAGTATGCGCCGTGCGATAGACGAAACGGAAAGAAGAAGAAAAGTTCAGGACGAATATAACAAGGCACACGGAATTACCCCTAAAACCATAGTGAAAAGCGTGGTAAACACCATAGAAATAACCAAAAAAGCGGATAAAACCAAGGATATTAAAGCCAAAGACCTGCCCGAAGAAATAGAAAAGCTTAAAGCACTTATGAAGGTAGCTTCCGCAAATCTCGATTTCGAGAAGTGCATAGAAATAAGGGATACCATAACCAGGCTAAAACTTAAACTTCGCGGCACGAAAAACAAATAAAGGACGTTTTATGGATAACATAGTTATAAAAGGCGCAAGGCAAAACAACCTTAAAAATATAGACCTTACCGTTCCGAGAGATAAGCTCGTGGTGTTTACGGGGCTTTCGGGAAGCGGCAAATCCACTCTCGCGTTTGAGACGATTTACGCGGAAGGACAGCGGCGATACGTAGAAAGTCTTTCTTCGTATGCGCGTATGTTTTTGGGACAAATGGAAAAGCCGGACGTAGATCTTATAGAAGGGCTTTCTCCCGCTATTTCCATAGACCAGAAAACCACTTCGCACAATCCGCGTTCTACGGTCGGCACGGTTACGGAAATATACGATTATATGCGACTGCTGTTCGCGAGAATCGGAGTTCCTCATTGTCCCGAATGCGGCAGAGAGATAACTCGGCAGACGGTGGATATGATTTGCGATAAGGTTACCGCGCTTCCCGAGGGGACGAAAATTCTCGTCAACGCGCCCGTAGTCCGAGGCAAAAAGGGCGAATACGTAAAAGAGCTTGCCGCGTTCAAAAAAAGCGGCTACGCGCGCGTTAAGATAGACGGTTTTGTTTACGACCTCGAAGAGGAAATAAAGCTCGATAAAAACGTAAAACACAATATAAGCGTGGTTATAGACAGGCTTATCGTGAAAGAGGGGATAGAAAAGCGACTTACGGACAGTCTGGAAACGGCGGTTAAGCTTGCGGACGGGCTTGCGGAGATAGAGGAGGCGGGCGAAAACGGTAAAACCACTCTTTATTCCACCAAATATTCCTGTCCCGATTGCGGCGTGAATATAGAAGAAATAGAACCGAGACTGTTTTCCTTCAATAATCCGTTCGGTGCGTGTCCCGAATGTCACGGACTCGGATTCAATAACGAAATAGACGAAAAGCTCGTGGTTAAAGATCCTAATCTTTCTTTGCGCGAAGGTGCTATGACTGTTACGGGCTGGAACATAGGCGACGGAAAAATGGCTATAATGAATTTTACTTCCCTCGCCGCGTATTACGGTTTTTCGCTCGATACGCCCGTAAAGGATTTACCGCCCGAAATCTATCGTATGCTTCTTTACGGAAACGGCGGCGAAAGAATTAAAATGACTTACGAAACCCACACGATGAGCGGCAGCTACTATTCCGCGTGGGAGGGGATAATTCCTAATCTCAAACGCCGTTATCGCGAAACCACGAGCGACTACGTAAAAAGCGAAATAGAAAAGTATATGACGGTTACGGAATGTAAAACGTGCCACGGCAAGAGACTTAAAAAAGAGGCTCTTGCGGTAACCGTCGGCGGCAAAAACATTGCGGAACTTACCGAACTTTCGGTTGCCGATTTATACGATTTTATAGACAAGCTCTCGCTTGCGGGTACAGACGCGATGATAGCGAAGCCTATCGTGAAAGAGATAAAAGCAAGGCTCGGCTTTCTTAAAGACGTGGGGCTTTCTTACCTTACCCTTGCGAGAAGCGCGGTAGGGCTTTCGGGCGGGGAAGCGCAGAGAATAAGGCTCGCCACGCAGATAGGCAGCGGACTTACGGGCGTTTTATATATCCTCGACGAGCCGAGCATAGGGCTTCATCAAAGAGATAACGAAAAGCTTATCGCAACACTTAAAAAGCTTCGCGACCTCGGCAACACCCTTATAGTGGTAGAACACGACGAGGACACGATGCGTTCTGCCGATTACATCGTGGATATAGGTCCCAAAGCGGGTGTTCACGGCGGCGAAGTAGTGGCGGCGGGAACGGTTGCGGATATAGAAGCCGCGCCGCGCTCGATTACGGGCGATTACCTTTCCGGGCGCAGAAAAATAGAGGTGCCGAAAGAGCGCGTAAGGCCGGACGGAAGGTGGCTTACCGTTAAGGGCGCAAGTCAGAACAACCTTAAAAACGTTACGGCGTCTTTTCCCGCGGGGCTTCTTACCGTGGTTACCGGCGTTTCGGGTTCGGGAAAAAGCTCGCTTATAAACGAAATTCTTTATCCCGCGCTTGCGAACAAGCTTAACGGCGCGAAGATGAGGGAGGGCAAGTATAAAGAAATTCTCGGAACGGAATATTTCGATAAAGTCATCGCCATAGACCAGTCTCCGATAGGCAAAACGCCGAGATCCAACCCTGCCACTTATACGGGCGTGTTCGCTTTCATCAGAGATTTGTTCGCCGCCACGCCGGACGCGAAAGAGCGCGGATATAAGTCGGGCAGATTTTCTTTCAACGTGGCGGGGGGCAGGTGTGAAAACTGCGAGGGCGACGGCGTAATAAAAATCGAAATGCATTTTCTTCCCGATATGTACGTTCCGTGCGAGGTTTGTAAGGGGAAACGCTATAACAGAGAAACCTTGCAGGTTAAGTATAAAGGAAAGAGCATAAGCGACGTTCTTTCTATGACGGTGGACGAGGCTTGCGAATTCTTTAAGCCCGTCGCGAGTATTTATAACAAAATCAAAACGATGCAGGACGTGGGACTCGGGTATATTAAACTCGGTCAGTCTTCCACCACGCTTTCGGGCGGAGAAGCGCAAAGGGTTAAGCTTGCGACGGAGCTTTCAAAGCGCGGCACGGGCAGAACGCTTTACATTATGGACGAGCCTACCACGGGACTTCATTCTTACGACGTGGACAAGCTGTGTTCGGTGATTAAGCGGCTGGAAAACGCCGGCAACACGATTATCGTTATAGAACATAATTTAGACGTGATAAAACTTGCCGATTATATAGTAGATTTAGGTCCGGAAGGCGGCTCGGGCGGCGGCACGATAGTAGCGAAAGGCACGCCCGAAGAGGTTTCAGAGGTGAAAAACAGCTATACGGGGCAATTTCTTAAACGTATTCTCGAAAAAGAAAATCAAAAATAGTTTGCGCGCGGCAACTTGCGCCGCTAAATCGTTTGACAAACTTGCTTAAAAAAAGTATAATTTAATAAATCGCGGGGGTAGCGTAATCGCCCGCGATAAAATTAACCTTGCTCGGAATAAGAAAGTTCCGAGCCGAATAAGTCCGGGAGGTAAAAAAATGACTAAATACGAAATGCTTTATATTCTCGACGCTTCTCTTACAGACGAAGCGAAAGAGAGCGTTATCAAGAAGTTCGAGGATTTGGTTACGGGTAACGGCGGCGTTATAGAAAAAACGGACCGTTGGGGCGTTAAAAAGCTGCAATATCCCATTAACTACAAGACCGAAGGCTACTACGTTCTTATGACTTTTGAAGCCGAAAGAACGCTCGTGGTCGAATTGAAGCGCGTCGCGGGAATTACAGACGGCATTATCAGACGTCTTATAACCAAAAGATAAGGCGGTATAAATTATGAACAAAGTTATCCTTATAGGAAATTTAACCAGAGATCCGGAGCTTAACGAAACGTCTTCGGGCGTTGCTCGTTGCACGTTTGCCGTTGCGGTTACCAGAGATTACGCTAACAGCGACGGAACTCGCGAAACGGATTTTTTCAATATCACCGTTTGGCGCAGGCTTGCGGAAAACTGCGGAAAATATCTTAAAAAAGGCAATAAAGTCGCCGTAGTCGGCAGTCTTCAGAACCGTTCTTACGA
>CAKQEE010000017.1 GCA_934230055.1 uncultured Clostridia bacterium | reverse complement strand
GTTTGATCCCGATCTGCGCGTGCGTAAAACTTCCTTTCAAATCACAAGCTTTTATATGATCCTTATCGGGTTTATTTATTCGCTTGTCATTGCAAGATTCGCAAGTGGGTTGCGGTCGGTAATTTTACTGTACGCGTTGCAACCGTTTATCGTGTTTGCGCTTCCTATAGCGGGGCTCTTGTATACCGAAAAAAAGTATTCCAAATCTTTGCCGAAGCGCGGCGAACCGCCCGCGGCAATTTGCAAAAAACAATTTGTTTTCGTCGCTTTGCTCGCGGCGGCAGGGTGGCTGTTCTATACCTATTTATCGTATACGGTTGCAGGTTTTCGCTCTGCGGTTACGGGCGGTATTTCGTTGGCGGTGCCTGTGCGCCCCGCTGCGTGGCAACTCGTATTATCCTTGCTCGTAAATGGCGTAATCCTCTCTCTTTTGCGGGAGTATATGTTTCGCTACTCGGGTAGAATTGCCTACGGCGATTCGTTTATCGGGTATTTGTTGCCATGCGTGTTGTCCGCCGCCGTGTGTTACGACGTTTCGATTTTTTTGCGGCTGTTCGTTCTCGGCGCGCTTGCGGGTTTCATTTACGCGGCGACAGGGCGGGCGGTGTTTCCCTTTATGTTTGCGGTGATATTCGAGTGTCTGCAAGTGGTGATTCCTTCGTATTGGGTATTGCCCTTGTCTGCGTACGGAGCAACCTCGCGGGAAGCGGCGCTCTTGTGCGCCCTGTTTTGCGGCGCTATAACGTTTGCGCTTATCGCCTGCATTCTATTGTTATTCAAACCTCTTCGCGTGAAGTTTACAAAAGAAAAACCGCGTTTCGATCGGATTTCCGTCGTTACGTACATTCTCTGCCTTGTAACCTTTATCGCGTTGGCGGTATGGAATAAATTCATCTAAAAATTTTTTAGGAGGAGATCAGATGAAAAAACTTTTGATCATGATGTTGTCTTTGGCTCTTGTCGTTACGACATTCCTGGCAGTCGTTCCCGCGTTTGCGGATGATGTACATGCCGAACTCGAAGTCCAAAATCTTTTGGATTTCGAAAAAACCGATTACGGAAAACATTCCTATAATTCCGAAACGGGCACTGTAAAAATGGCGGGCGGCTCTGGCAGTGCGCGGTTGTTTTTCTCGACGGTTCTTCCCATTACGGCGGATACGCAGTTTGAGTTTACCGACGGCACGACGAAGAGTGCAAGCGAGGTAACCTTTGTTGCCGAAGTTACCGTAAAGCCCGTGGCGGTCAGTACGTGGCAGGTGCCGTATTTGGTGTTTGCCAAAGATGGCGACGATACTTACGAGTTGCACGACCGTAACGGAATCGGCGGCGTGTACGTGTTTGCCAGAACGGGCGATGCGGATAAGTCCATCGTGGCTGATTGGGGGAACGTATCAGGTACTCCCATTGCGGTGGGAGATTCCTATACCGTTCATATGGAATTCAAGGCAAAGACCGTTTCCGTGAAAATCGTAGCGAAAGGGAATGAAACGCGCCTCGATATCGCCAATCAGACACTTGATTTGCCCGACGGCTATACCCCCGTATTCGGGCTCGGCGACAGAGAACAAAAAGATACCGAGTTCAGCAATATGAAGTTCTATATCAAAGAGGGGAACATTGTCATTCCCGAACCCGAGTACACCAACCTCTTGAATTTCGGTGCCACGTCTTGGGGTAAAAACTTCTATGACGACAAAACGGGCGAAGTTATGTTGTACGGCGACGACACGCGCGTGTATATTCCCACCGTGGTCAGCTCCGTTACGGACGGCAAAGTGCACTTTGCCGACGGAAGCGTAATAGCCGTTTCCGAGTTGACTTTCGGAATGGAAGCCACGATCACGCCGGGGGTTATGGGCTCTTGGACGGTTCCTTTCCTCGTGTTTGCAAAGGACGGGATCGATACGTACGAATTCCATTTCCGCGCGGGAATGAGCGGCGGTACGGGTACATGCTACTTGTTCCAGCGTTGCGATGAGGTGGGCAACTATACCGAGGTTGTCAAAAAAGAACTTGCGGTTACGGGCGACCCTTTGCCTGCGGGCGGGTCGTACACCGTACGCATTTTGTACAGCGGCAAAAAGGTGAGCGCTAAGTTGATTGTCAACGGTCAAGTGTACGCTTCTTGCAATAATCTCGAAATTTTGCCCGACGAGTATACTCCCGTGTTCTCGTTCGGCGACAGAACAAACGGCGAAACGGTAATCAGCAATATGAAATGGTATATCGTTTCCGATACCGAAGTTGCGAATTACGCCACCGGTTTAACGGTAAAAACCGCTCCCGCGGGTGTAAACTACGGCGAGGAGTTGAGCGGCGGCTCGTTCGAGCTGACGTATATGGACGGCACGACGGAAACGTTGACGCTTGCCGATCTTACCGTGGGCGGATTCGATAAAAACGCGGTAGGCAAACAAACGGTATCCGTAACGAAGACGGTATTGAATCAAAACGTTACCGCGTACTTCGAAGCGGAAGTTGCCGACGTGGAATCGTTCGAAGTGAGCGTGAGCAAAACGGAGTACGAGTACAACGAAGAGTTTGATCTTTCCACGGTCAAAGTGGTCAAAAAATACGCCAGCGGCAAGGACAGCGAGGACGTTACCGTTACCGCCTCCGACTTTACCGTTGCCGATTACGACAAGGCGACCTCGGGCGAGCAGACCGTGAAAATCACCTATCAAGGCAAGGACTACACCGTAAAGGTAATCGTGGGCGAAAAACCAAAGGGTTGCAAATCTTCGCTCGGCGTATCCTTCGCGGCGGGTGCGGTCGTTCTTATCGCGGTAGCGGCTGCGGCGTTTGTTTGCACCAAAAAACGCGCGAAATAATAGAGAAGTAAGAAAGATCAAAAACAGAATAATAGGTTCTTGTTATACGGCAATCATGCGAGAGCATGGTTGCCGTATTCATTGTAATTTAAAAAGATACGTTTTCTGAAATTTTGGAATTTTCTATAAATAACAGTAAAATGTTTTTGCCGAACGGCAACGAAAGCGCGGGTTTCCCGCTTGTTCCGAGTGAGCGAAGCGAACGATATCGAGAAAAGCAAAAACCCAATGCGGGAATTTCGGGAACGAAGATAAAAAACCGCAAACAGTTCTTAAAGATGATGCACGACGCAGAGCGTGGGATCTTTGATATTGTGGCAGTAAAGGACTTTTTTCGTGTGGGGCGAACGAGGGATTTTGTCATAATTCTCTATAATTCGACATATAATTTATCAACCGAAGCAGAAGGGGATAATTATATGTGGGATTATATGATACAGCGCATTTTGATGAGCGCAGAATACATTTTTGACACGGGCGCCACCGTGCGCGACTGCGCCAAGCATTTTAATACGAGCAAATCGACCGTACATACGATAGTAACTTGTTAGAACGTTTTGTATATTTGTTGAAGTAAATTAACATAGCGGGGCAGATTTTTTTGTGAAATCTGCCCCGTTTTTTGTGTAAACGAAAACCCCGCCATAGTGGCGGGGTTCAATAGAGGCTAAAGCCGATGAAGTAGACAAAAGGACTCCGATTGTGTAAAATAAAGAAAGACCTGCCAGTCTAAAAAATAACACAATCGGAGGATATTAAAATGCAGGAGCAAAATAATATCACAAATAGTTTAGCACAAGGTAAATATCCTTGGGGATTACAAAATATAAGCAAATAGTAAGTTCGCGATTAAAGTTGGGATAAGGTAAGGTCTTTCCCGACTTTTATTGTATACTATAAAGTTCGTGTTTGTTTTTTACAAGTATAGCAATCGCCTGCGCATTCTTTTAAGTTAAACGAGTAATCATCTTGAATCAGTCCAACATACTCAATTTTGTGCGAGCGGCAATATTTGATAATTCGTATGCGGTCTTTACGAGGCATTTTATTTCCTAAATAAACTTTCTTGATCTTAAAGAAACGTCAAAATCTTTATCGGCTCGGATGATTCGGAAACAAGGAAAGAGTTTTCGGAACTTTGCGGACAGAAGAAGATAAAGCAATTCTCGGTCAATAGAGCGAAAAAAATTACAATACGGAGAGAGCATTATAAAAGAAAATAAGCTATATCAGGAGGTGAAATAAAAATGTACGAAAACGGATTGGACTTTTCTATCGGAGGCTCTGTTGATAGAAAGCGACAGCGGCGAGTTGTGTTTTACGGAAGGGTAAGTACGGAACACGAAGCGCAATTGGCTGCATTGGAAAAACAGATGAAATGGTATGACGATCAGGCTAATTATCATGTCAATTGGACAGTCTTAAAAAAGTACATCGATGAAGGAATTACCGGGACTCAAGCGAAGAAACGACCTGCGTTTTTGCAAATGATTCAGGATGCGAAACAAAAGAAATTCGATTTGATAGTTACTCGTGAGGTGTGTCGGTTTGCAAGAAACACCGTAGATACACTTGTGGTTACAAGAGAGTTGAAAAACTATGGCGTAGAAGTTTATTTTGTTGAGGACAACATTTGGACAATGGATGGCGACAGGGAACTTCGCCTTACGATTATGGCGACTCTTGCGCAAGAAGAAAGCCGAAAAACGTCTGAGCGTGTTCGTGCCGGGCAAAAAATCAGTCGAGATAAAGGCGTTTTGTATGGTAATGGTAATATTCTTGGATATGACCGTGATAAAAATACTGGAACGTATGTAATCAATTCCGATCAAGCTGAAACCGTCAGAATGATATACGATTTGTATTCTTCAGGAAAAGGAATGGGGCAAATTCGTAATGAAATGATAAGACGAGGCAGGAAAGATAGTTCCGGTTTGGTTAGGTGGGATTATTCAAAAATTTCTCGCGTGCTTCATAATTCGGTTTATAAAGGGTACATGGCTTATTTGAAATCTCGTAGGAACAATTTTCTTGATCAAAAAACGATAAGAAATCATGATGAAAGCACATATATGTACGTCAAAGGAAATTTTGAACCGATAATCAGCGAGGAGCAGTGGGAGCGGTGTAAGCAAATCAGAGAACAAAGAAGACGGCAGAGCCATTATTTTACATCAGATGGAGAAGTTAAACATACGATCGGAATTCGAGAAGGTAACGATGTATGGGTGAAAAAGTTGGTTTGCCGTTGTGGACACAAAATGCGTCGGAATAAGTGGAGAAAAAATAAAAACGGAGATATTATTTATGGCTATAAATGTTATAATCAGTTGAATAACGGATCCAAAAGTGTTAGGGAAGAAGCAGGTGTTGCACCGGGGAATACTTGTGATTTGAGAGAAATATGCGATTGGAAATTAGAGATGATGGCAAGGCATATTTTTTCGGGGTTATGGGGAAATAAAAAGAATATCTTGAACGAAGTTTCTTCTCTATATCAAATCGGCTATTATGAGGAAAACAAGCATAATGAAGAAATAAAAGCGAAATTGGATCAAGACATTGCGAAGATAGAGGAAAAATTAAAACGTTTAACCCGAATGAGATTGGACGACGAGATTTCGAAAGCGGATTATTTAGAGTATAAGTCCGAAATAGAAAAAGATAAAGAGCGCGTTATAAAGCAAAGAACCGTCGTTGAATCTGGTGTAAAATCTGTTGACGGATACGAAAGTGCAGATGAAAAAATACAAAATTTTCTTTTACAAAAAATGAATTTTACGGAGCATATAATCGACAGAGATGTTATTTCTCAGTTTATCAGCACTATAATTCCAAGAACGGAAACATGCTATGAGTGGTACATGGATTTTGACTTGATAGAAAAATCTAACGATAAGAAAAAAATGGTTTGGGAGTTTACGATAGATTATAATGAGGCAAGAGCATATCGTAGTGAAAATGATGGCATGCTTCGACCTACTCAGTGGTCGGATATTATTGTAAAAGTATATGTATAAAGATTTATAATTCTCATACGGCGAGTAAAAATAACAACAATACAGAATGGGTGATCCATTTGTAAGTTGTAAATTATAATTACGAAAAACCCTGCATTTAAGCAGATGATATATAATTTATTGTTTGATATTACGCATAGACGGGTGAACAATAACAACGCAAAGGCGGGCGATGTTTAGCCCTTCGCGAACTCGCGAAAGCACAGGCTAACATCCGTAATCCGAGGGCGACCAAATAAGGTCAAAAACGGCTTAAAAACTCATATTTTATACTAAAACAAACGAAAAGCAGTCATTCTTGCGAAAGAGTGACTGCTTTTTTTCTCCTCCAAGTTTCGCAAAAACCAAAAAAATGACCTCAAAATCGGGGGTGGTCAGAAAAATGTTACACTTTCCCGTATATACGGATACAGGTAAAAGAGGGCGACAAAAGGAGCGTTTTTTATGGTAAAATACATGTTAATCATAGAGTATTTGTCGAAAGGAAATAATTTTTCGCAGGTTGCAACATTGTGTGGTTGTTCGAGAACAACGGTACGGCAGGTCTTGCAGCGCATTGATTTTTTGAATATTTCGCTTGACGAGATAAATGAAATGAAGGAAGAAGAACTTCGCTTTTTACTGTTTCCCGAACGGATATAGAGTCGTCAAATGGTATCGCTCGCTATCGATAAATATCGTTAAATATTTTTGAAAACTACAAAGAAAACGCCCGTAAGAAAAAACTCTCTTACGGGCGTTTCCGTAAAGTATATTCTGTTAAGGTCATATAGGAAATTAAACCATTAATCGGATATTCCCAAGTTTCGGATTATTTTTTACGGTATTGCAACGGTGTGATACCGTATTTTTCTTTAAAAAGCCGCGTAAAGTGCGCCTGCGATAAAAAGCCCACAACGTTCGATATCTTCCATAGCGGAAAAGTTGTGCTTTCCAAAAGGTTGCAGGCGTAATTAAGTCGCAAATCGTTGATATATGAGATGAGCGTTTTACCGGTGCATTTCTTAAATTCTCTGCAAATGGTCGTTTGCGAATAGTTGGAAAGTTTATACACGTCGGCAAGGCGAATTTCGTTGCCGAAGTCGAGGTTCGCAAGCTTTCTCATAAAGGCTTTCAGCCAGTCGGGGGCTTTGTCGTTTTCCTCTTTTGCGTAAAACACCCCGAACACGAACGCCAAAAGGGATTTTATCGAGAGGTTTCTGTGTTCCTCGTTCTGTGCTTCCAAAATAAGCTTCTGATAATTGAGGACCGTTTCGAAATACGAGGAGTTGAGGTGGATAAGCTGGTTCTGACAGGAAACGTTTTCCGAACCGAAAAACAGCTTCAAAAGGTCGTTCGCAAAGTCTACGTTGCAGGTAAGATTTATGTGCTGGGAAGAGTAGTTCTGATACTGGCTGTGCTTATGGTACTGCCCGAGCTTTACGATAAAGGCGTCGCCCGTTTTCAAAACCGTCTGCTGTTTGTTGAAATGGTGTACGATCTTTCCTTCGGTTACGATGAAAATTTCTATATAATTGTCGTGTGCGTGGTAAAAAGAGCTAGGGCGCGTCCATATATGAAAGGTAAAATCCTTTTCCGATTTTAAGACGGCGTAAGTTCTCGTCCGCTTAACGCTGGGAAAAAGGTCGTTTGATTCGCCCGAAGCCGTTAATCCGACAGCCGTTTCGTCGATCGTTTTCCCCATAGTCTGTACGACGGTTTGCGCCGTCGACTGCCCGACCGACCCGCCAACGGTTCTGTCGTGAGCTTTATCATCCGATTTGTTCGCCGTAAAATGTTTGTTTTCCATAGAAAACTCCTTTAAAATGAATTGTAACACGCAAAAAACGAAAAGTCAAGACGGAAAAGAAAAAACTAATTCGGAATAAAAATATTAAAAAATATATTTAAGATAAAATTAGTTTAGTAACCTTAAATCGCAAGTAAAATATTTGTGATTTTTTCTATTATCGTTTAAAAATCAGACTAAAAAAAGCAAAAAAATAATTAAAAACAGCAAAGCGGAATTTAAAAACGGTGTTAAAATTGAATTATGAAAGAACTTATAAACGCCATATTTTGCGCTCCGACGGGTTCGTACGAAGAATTGCCCTATCCTTCGCGGCTGACGGACGAGGTTTTTCTCGCCCTCAAAGAGGCAGGGATAAATCGGATTTTCGGCTTCGGATACGACATTCGCGAAGAAACGCAGCTGAAAACTCTCGCGTTGTGCGAGAAGTACGGAATAAAATATCTGCCTACGATGCGTTCGTTCGGCGAATACGTCGATTTCGGCTGGGAAAAAATATCCGAAGAAAAAAAGAACGAGCTTGACCGAAGATTTATCGAAGAGGTGAAAAGGTACGCGGGCTACAAGGCTTTTGCGGGGGTGTTCTTCGGCGACGAGGCGGGGTATCTCTCCTTTGACGGAGTGGCGCACGCGAAAAGGGTTTTCGACGAAAATTTTCCGAATCTCGAATTTCATTTCAATTTCTTTTCGTACTCGATTAACGACGCGATATTTTGGGGAGGAATGGCGGGGAGCGTTCACGGCGTACCCGATATAAAAAAGCCGTTCGAGCTTAAAGGCGACCTTGAAATAGTTTTCAAAAATCGTTTCAAATTTTACGATAAGCTGGTGGAAGGACTTCTCCAAAAGGCGAAATTCGAGTATATTTCGCAGGATAAATATCCGTTTGAGGGGTTTTGGAAGGAAGTGCCTTCTTCCGTCCACGTCGCGCTGTTCGAGCTTAACGCGTATTTTGCCGAAAAAAAGAAAAAGTACGGCTGTAAATTTTATAACTATATGCAGGCGGGGCAGTGGGCGACCGATTCGGAAAGAAAGCACATGACGCGGGGAGAGCTTAATCTCCAAGCGCACGTCACCGCCGCATACGGGAACGAGGGCTTTGCGTATTTTCCCGGTTGCTATCCGATAGACTACACCTTTGACGAAAGACAGAAATATTCTATGAAAGGCGCGGGCGGGCTTATAGATATATACGGCAGAAAAGCGGAGGTTTACGAAGCGGTTAAAGAACTTAACGCATTTTTTGCGCAAATCGCGGACGACCTGCTCTCTTCCGAATTTCTCGGAACGTACGCTTACGGGAAATATTATAACGGTTTTAACGAGGACGATATAAAAAATCTGCCCGATAACGAATGTATATTCAGGGGCGAGCTTCCGGATATTCTCAAAAGAAAGGACGAAAGCGTTTCGGCGCGGGCGGATAACGGACTGATGGTTTCTTCCTTCGTAAAAAACGGAAAGAAACGCTACTATGCCGTTAATTTATCCACGGTATGCCAAAATAATATCGAACTGAATTTGCCGCGGGGAGAATACGAAATCTTCCGCGACGAAGAAACGCTGAAAGCCTCTGAAAACGTTAAACTGACGCTTCGAGAGGGCGAAGGCGTTTATATAAAGTTCGTGTAAGACTTATATAAACGGAATTATATAAAGAGTTTAATAAAAAAACATAATAAAAAGAGCTTAATAAAAAAACTATAAAAATTATACGAAAAAAGACGAAAATGAACGATCGAAAAATGAGTAAGACGAAAAAAGTACGAATGATATGCAACGCGCATATAGATCCCATATGGCAATGGGAATGGGAAGAAGGGGCTTCCGCCGCGCTTTCCACCTTTCAGAGTGCGGCAAACCTATTGAATAAGCACGACTATATTTTCTGCCACAACGAGGTTACGTTATATAAATATACCGAAAAATACGCGCCCGCGCTCTTCCGTGAGATACAAAAGCTTGTAAAGGAATGCAAGTGGCACATAATGGGCGGCTGGTTTTTGCAGCCCGACTGCCTTATGCCCTGCGGCGAGGGGATAGTCCGCCAAATCCGCGAGGGTGAAATTTATTTCAAAGAAAAATTCGGGGTAAAGCCGACGGCGGCGGTCAATTTCGATCCGTTCGGACATTCCCGCGGAATTGTACAGATAATGGCGAAGTGCGGGCAAACGGGGTATCTGTTTATGCGCCCGTACGGCAAATATATGCCTTATCCGCAGCTTTCTCTCCCCGACGAGTGCTTCATCTGGGAAGGCTACGACGGCAGCCGCGTAAAGGCTTCGAGAATTACCGAATACAATTCCGATCTCGGTCACGCGTGCGAAAAAATCGAAAAGGATATGAAACGGCAGGAGGACGTAGAAGTCGCAATATCCTGCTGGGGCGTAGGCAATCACGGCGGCGGACCTTCGGACAAAGACCTTTCGGACGTGGAAAAGCTTATGGCGGAAAGCGATAAGGATATAAAATACGCCACTCCCGAAAGTTATTTCGACGAGGTGAATCCGACGGCGGTTTACGATAAATCGCTCGTGCCGTGTATGGTCGGGTGCTACACCTCTATGGCGGAGCTTAAAAGGAAATACAGAATCCTTGAACGGCAGCTTATGTTTGCGGAAAAAATCGCAAGTCTCGCTTCGCTCAAAGGCTCTTACGAATACCCCGCGGAGCTTCTTAAAGACGTTACCGAGGATATGCTGAACGTACAGTTCCACGACATACTCCCCGGCGATATGATTCGCGCGGGCGAGGAAAACGGCTTAACTTATATAAATCACGGACTGCATATTCTGAACAATATCCGCGCGGACGCGTTCTTTGCTCTGTGCAAAGGTCAGCCCGTCGCGGAAGCGGGAACTTATCCGCTTATGGTGTTCAATCCGAAACAGACGGAAGGAAAACAGATTATAGAATGCGAACTTTCTATAATTCCGACCGAAAACTATTTAGAAAACCGTTCTTATATAGAAGTTTACGACGAAGCGGGAAACAAGCTCAAAGCGCAGACAGTAAAAGAGGGTAGTAACATTTCGATAGACTGGCGTAAAAAAGTCGTGTTCGAGGCTTCTCCCGCGCCTCTCGGCATCACGAGATACACCGCGAAAACCGTCGTTTTGCCCGTAAAGAAATACCCCGTTGTAACAGAAGATATTATATTCGACAACGGCGAAAAGCGGGTGGTTATCGGCGCGAAATCGGGGCTTATAGAAAGCTATAAGGTAAACGGCAAGGAGTATGCGGAAGGGAGGCTGTTTGTTCCGAAAATGTTCGACGATACCCCCGATCCGTGGGGAATGAACGAGCCGTACGTCGGGCATAATCCGATAGAAATGCCGCTACTTAAAACCCCCGACGGAGTGTTTGACGGAATGAATTCGGTGCAAATTACAGAGGACGGCGAAGTTTATCTCGGCGCGGAAGCGTTCTTCGGAACGGGGCTTACGAGAGTCCGCGTGGGCTATAAGATTTATAAGAGCGGCGCGGCGGTGGACGTAGAAGCGAACGTTTTCCCGAACGAAGCTTCAAAGGCGATTAAGCTCGGACTTACGGTCGGAAAAGGAAAGTATATAGGCGAACAGATTTTCGGTAAAGAGGAATTGTTCGATGACGGAAGAGAATGTATCGCGCAGAATTTCGTCGCACTTCAAAAGGACGGCGGCGAATATCTCGAAATAGTAACGCAGGATAACTTCGGCTCGTCCTATAAAGACGGCGAAATAAACCTTACTCTCGTGAAAACGGCGACCTATTGCGCGCACCCCGTGCCGAATCGTCCGCTTCTCCGCGACGGAATTTTCATCGGAAAAGTGGATCAGGGGCAGAGAGATTTTAATTTTCGCCTTACCGTGGCAAAGGAAAACGAGCTGAAACGAAATGCCGACGAGTTCACCGAAAAGCCGTACGCGCTGAACGTTTTTCCGACGATTGACGAAAAGGACGACAACGGCTTTAAAATCTCTTCCGAAAACGCGGATATTTCCTTCGTCACGCTCAAAAAGGCAAGGCAAGTTAAGGGCTACGTTATGAGACTTCAAAACAATTCCGAAAAGCCTGCCCGCGACCGCGTGAGCTTCGGCGATAAAACGCTCGGACTCGAATTCGGCAAGTACGAGGTCAAAACCGTGGTTTTCGACGGCGAAAAGCTTTACGAAATCAAGGATATGATAATTTAAAACCGCCGGTAATAATGCGGCGCAAAATACGGCGTGAAAAAAGACGCAACGTTGCTGAAAAAAACAAAAATTCGGGAAGGGGTATACCCCTTCCTCGGGTTAAAAAACCCGAGGAAGTTCCCTTTATCGGGAAAAAAGAAAAAAACGAAAGGAGCGAAAATTATGAAAAAGACATTAACGAAAGTGCTTGCTACCGTTCTCGCCTGCGGACTTATGTTTACCGCGACGGCGTGCGGCGGAAAAAACAACGACAACGCGGGCAAAACCGCAATCAAGACTTCGTTCTTCATAGGAGAGTTCGGCGACGAATGGATAAAGGATCTCGCAAAAGAGTGGAGTGCGAACAACGATAAATATTATATAGACGTTAAAAACAACCTTAACCTCGGCAGTACTATCGTTGCGGATATAAAATCCAACACCTCTTTCGACCTGTTCGTTGCGGAAGACTGCGCTATGCAGCAGCTTTTTGCGGGCGATTATTTGGAAGACCTTACGGACGTTCTTTCGTTAAAACCCGATGGCGACAAGACGATTAAGGAAAAGATAGAAAATTCCGACCACTGGTCGGAAGCGGCTTCCTTAAACGGAAAAATATATATGATCCCGTATAATATCAGTCCCTGCGGGCTTATCTTCGATTACGACAGATTTAATGAAAACGGCTGGCTTGTGACGGACGGCGCGGGCAACGTCACCGTCGGCAAAGACGGCGTTGCGGGAACTTACGACGACGGCTTGCCGCAGACTATGACCGAGTTTAAGAGAATGTGCGAGAAGATTAATGCGAGCGGCGCGAAAGTGTTCCTTTATATGGGCGCGAACCACCCCGAATACGTTAATAACGTAGCGTATTCCTACCTTGCGCAGACGATAGGCGAAGATAATTACGAAATTTTCTATTCGCACGACTCCAAGGGCAAGGAAATAGAACTAATAAGCGGCGAAAAGACCGTCGTCACCATAGAGGACGGCTATAAAACGTGGCGTATGAAAGGCGTGGACGCTATGGCGGAATTTTTGCAGGACTACCTTTGCAATTCTTCCCGCTACGTTTCCGACGCGACTCTTACCGATAAATCGCTTTCGGTGGATAAGAGCCACGCGCAGTTTATCAGCGTAAACGACGATTCCCCCGCGTTCATAGTGGAGGGCAACTGGTTTGAAAACGGTTCGAGAAGGCTTATAGAATCCAACGTGAACTACGGCGGAAAGGAGTACGGCAAGAGCGATTACAGATATATGCTTCTCCCGATAAACGAAGGCGAAAGGTATCAGCTTTTCTCGCAGACGGGCGGCGCGATGTTCGTTCCGAAGCAGGCGGACGCGGAAAAGCTTGCCGCTATAAAGGACTTTATCGCGTTTATGCTTAAAGACGAAAATATGGCGCGCGTAACCGCGGACACGGGTATGATCTGGAATTATAAATACTCCGTTTCGGACGAGGTTAAGGCGCAGATGACCAAATTCACGAAAAACACTTACCAAATGTCGCAGGACGAGAAGAACTTGGTTATCCATTCCGCGTATATAGATACGGCTGCAACCCCGATATACGCGTACTCGGCGCTCGGAGC